>CAZSHQ010000001.1:0-27488 GCA_964606995.1 uncultured Dehalococcoidia bacterium
ATGTTCGCCCAGATCAACATCGACATCACCCCCCATGTCACCCCCCGCAGCCTGATCATCGCCTACTCCCTGGGGGTGGTCGTCACCTTCATCACCGTCGTCATCTCCTCCTGGCGGGTGAGTCGCCTCAACATCGTGCGCGCCCTCCGTGACATCCCCGAGCCCACCTACCGCCGAGCGCGACTCCGCACGCTGGTCTTAGGCATCATAGCCATCCTGTTCGGGGTGCTCCTCACCTGGCTCGGCCTCAGTGCTCAGCAGGCCTCTTTCTTCATGCTGGGTCTGTCCATTGCCCTGCTGAGCTCGATTGCCGTTCTCCGCTATCTAGCATTGCCCGAGCGGCCCGTCTTCACCATCGTCGGCCTCGCCGTTCTGACCATCTGGGTTCTCTTCTCAGGGCCCCTTGGGGAGGACCTCCTGCCAGAGCTGAAGGGGGACATCGAGATGTTCTTCCTCTCCGGCATCTTCATGGTGGCCTCCGCCACCTTCGTCATCGTCTACAACGCCGACATCCTCCTCCACGCCATAGAGCGCGCCGGCGGCTGGCTTGGCCGCCTCCTGCCCGCCCTGCGTATCGCCGTTGCCTATCCCCTGGCCAACAAGTTCCGCACTGGCATGACCCTGGCGATGATCGCCCTGGTGGTCTTCGCCGTGGTCATCATGTCCGTCATCAACGTCAACTACAGCGCCGTCTTCCTGCGCGACGACGCCCGCGGTGGCTGGGACATTGTGGTGACCGAGAACCCCAACAACCCGGTGGGCGAGCTCGTCGCCGCCCTCGACAAGGAAGGCTCAGTGGGTACAGAGCAGTTCGCCGCCGTAGGAACGGTGCGCCTGCCCGACCTCTTCGTCGGCTCGGAGCTATACCAAGTTGGGGCAAGCGAGGAGTGGGAAAGATATCCAGTGCTGGGCGTGGACGACGCCTTCGCCCGCGAGTCCCAGATCAAGCTCCAGACCCGCGCCTCCCAGTACCCCGACGACGCCGCCGTGTGGGAGGCCCTGCGCACTACACCCCGCCTGGCAGTGATCGACGCCTTCGCTGTCTCTGAGGGTGGCTTCGGCGGCCCCGGGTTCCACATCGAAGGCTTCGACGAGACCGCCGAGGTGATGGACCCCCTGGAGCTGCAACTGCGCGATCCAGCCAGCAAGGGAATGATCCCCCTGAAAGTGGTAGGGGTGATCGACTTTGGCTCCAGCGCCAGCTTCTTCGGCCTTTACACTTCAGAAGAGACCTTTAACCTGGTCTTCGGCGAGCCCGAGTTCTCCCGCTTCTACGTCAAAGTGGGGCCGGGCGTGGACGACAGCGACATGGCCGATGCCATCGAGTCCGCCCTGGTCACCACCGGTGCCCAAGCCGTGTCCATAAAGGACCAGGTCGAGGAGCAGCAGACCACTTTCAACAGCTTCTTCTACCTGATCCAGGGCTTCATGGGCATGGGCCTGCTGGTGGGCACAGCAGCGGTGGGGGTTATCGCCTTCCGCTCGGTGGTTGAGCGCCGCCAGCAGATCGGCATGCTGCGGGCCATCGGCTACACCCGCGGCACCGTGGCCCTCAGCTTCATCTTGGAGTCGTCGTTCATCGCCCTGCTTGGCATCGCCACCGGCATCGGGCTGGCGGTGCTGCTCTCCTTCAACGTCCTGCATAGCGACGAGTTCTCCAACATCGACATGGGCTTCATCATCCCCTGGTGGCAGATTCTCCTCACCGCTGCCTTCGCCTACCTCGCCACGTTCCTCATGACTCTTCTCCCCTCACGCCAAGCGTCGAGCATCGTCATCGCCGAGGCCATCCGCTACGAGTAGACGCCATAGACCCCTCGCTGGTGCCCGATGTCATCGAAGGTCTTCAGCCACTGGCCCTTGTTTGCGGTTGACAAGGCGATAGCCACGCGCCATCATTGGCTGCGAAACCAAGAGCATTGATCCGACCAGTCCACCTGTATTCAGGAAGAAGGAGGAAGTCATGGCCGTAGACTATCCCGCCACCCTAGATGTACCCGCCCGCGAGCAGGTCCCTAGAGACCAGGCCATTATGCACATCGTCGCCTTGTTCGTGATCTGGCTCGTTGGCGGGATCATTGGCTTTCTAGCGAACATCGTCGCCCCCATCATGATTGCTCTCAGGGTGAGCCAAAAGGGCGGCGAGAAGTACATCGAGGAGGACGGACCGGAATTCAGCCGCTATGGCGGCATGCTGGTGGCCCTCTACACCTACGCGTTCTTCCTCACCGACGAGATGCCCGACAAGGCCATCGGAAGCTCCGTCCAGGTTGAGTTCAAGCCGAGCGGCAACCCGACCTGGCTTAATGCCCTCCTCAGGCCGATACTGCTCATTCCTCACGGCATCGTTCTGGGCGTGCTGGGCCTGGCCTTCATCGTCATTCTCCCCTGGACAGTCGTGGTCGCCTTGGTCAACGAGCAGTACCCCAAGCAGTTCTACTCGTTCGTCTTGAACTACCTGCGCTGGGAGACACGGGTGACCGCCTACCTGTTCTCTCTGACGCAGGAGTACCCGCCCTTTGCCTGGGAGTAGAGAGACGCTGGTGGCGGCGGAGCTCAGTCGTAGACGATAGCCCGCGACGCTCAGAGCACACTCTGTGGAAAGCCCCGAGCCTCCGAGCCTCGGCCGAAGGAAGCTTAGCTGCGCCCTGGGCAAGCAACCCTTCTGGCCAGCGCTGGTTGCTGTCGCCCTTTTGACTACCGCTCTTGCCGCTTGCCAAGAAGCGGAGCCGAGAGTTCATGAACCGCTAACCATCGACCTGGCTCACCAGCACCCTGCCCTGAGCCTGCTCGGCGCTCAGGCAAGTGACAAGGTGAGGGCGGTGGCTGCCGGCGACGTCAACGGCGATGGCCTCCAAGACATCATCGTGGGCACCTCTAATGCCGACGGCCCCCAGGACACCAGGCCCGGTTGCGGCGAGGTCTACGTCATCTTCGGCCCGGCAGACGAGGGCACAACGATCGATGTCGCTGAGGGCCAGCAGGACGTCACCATATTCGGCGCCGACAGCGGTGATTCCTCCGGCTTCGCCGTCGCCGCCGGCGACGTCAACGGCGACGGCATCGACGACATTCTGGTGGAAGCGCCCCTGGCCGACGGCCCTGGCAACGACAGGCCCAATGCCGGCGAAGCCTATGTGATCTTTGGCTCGGCCGCCCTGGAGCCAACGATAGACATTGCGCTGGGGGAGCAGGGTCTCACTCTCTCCGGCGCCGAAGAGGGGGACCGCCTGGGCGCCGACCTGGCCACTGGCGACGCCAACGGCGACGGCGTCCAGGATATCTTGGTCGGCTCCTTCCTGGCCGATGGGCCAGAAAACGCCCGCTACCAGGGGGGAGAGGCCTACCTGATCTTCGGCACGCCCTCCCTGTCGGGAGCCAGGGATATGGCCCAGGGCGAGCACGATCTGGCCCTCATCGCCGCCGAGGCCGACGATCAGCTAGGCTACCGCCTGGCAATGGGCGACCTGAACAACGACGGCATCGACGACCTCATAGTGGCCGCCTTCAGAGCCGACGTCCCTGGCAACGCCCGTGAGGACGGCGGCGAGCTCTATGTCATCTTTGGTTCCCCATCCCTCAGCGGCGTTCTGGACTTCGCCTCCGCCCCGCCGAATGTGACAGTGACAGCCGCCGACGAGGAGGACGATCTGGGAGCAGCGGTGGCCAGCGGCGATGTCAACGGCGACGGTATCGATGACCTCCTCATCGGCGCTCCCAGAGCCGACGGCCCGGACAACGGCCGCAAGGGTGCCGGGGAGGCCTACGTTGTCTTCGGCTCGCCATCCCTGGAGGGATCGTTCGACGTCGCCCTGGCTGAGCAGGACGTAACCATCCTCGGCGCTGACGCCGGCGACCGTCTGGGCACATCCTTGGCCAGCGGAGATCTGGACGGGGATGGTGTGGAGGACATCATCCTGGGGGCGGAAAGAGGAGACGGCCCCGACAACGCCCGTGAGGACGCGGGCGAGGTCTACGTGCTGCTTGGCTCTGCTTCCCTGAGCCAGACGGTCGACATTGCCCTGAATGACCACAGCGCCGCCATCTTCGGCGAGCAGCAGGGGGACATCTTCGGCGTGCAGGTAGCAGCAGCAGACTGGGACGGCGACGGCCAACCCGATGTCCTGGCGACCGCTCGCGCCGCCGACGGGCCCGAGACCACGCGCGAGGACGCCGGCCAGGCCTACGTCATTCCCATCGGTCACCACCTCCAGTAGCACCGGGCGCAGGCAAAAAGTTAGGCCCCTCTCACCAGGGGCCTCTCGCTGCTGCCTTGGCTAAGGTTGGCGGTGCTACCACCAGACGCCGGGGATGGCCGTCGAACAGGAGGGACAGCGGCCGCCCTCCTGAATCCGATACTGCGTCACGTGAAACCCCGTTCGCTCCACGAGAAGCTCGTTGCAGTTGTGACAGTAGGTGTTCTCCAGGGAGCGCACCATGCCCGGCAGGTTCCCAGCGTAGACGTAGCGGAGCCCGGCCTCCTTGCCGATGCCTGCCGCCCGCAGGAGCGTTTCCGGCGGCGTGTTGTCGGGGTCGGTCATCTTATAGTTCTTGTGGAAGGCGGTCACATGCCAGGGAATGTCAGGCGAGACCGCGGCCAGGAAATCGGCGGCCTCCCGCAGCTCCTCATCGGAGTCGTTGAAGCCGGGCACGACCAGGGTCACCACCTCCACCCAGAAGCCCATCTCCACCGCCATGCGAATGCCCTCCAAGACGTTGGCCAGCTTGCCCCCCAGGAAGCGATAGTTCTTGGCGGACATCGACTTGAGGTCCACCTTGAAGCAGCCCAGCCAGGGCCGCAGGTACTCCAGCACCTCGCGGGTGGCGTTGCCGTTGGAGACGTACAGCGTCTTCAGGCCCTTTTCCTTAGCCAGACGAAAGATCTCCACCGCCCACTCGGAGGTGATAAGAGGCTCGTTGTAGGAGCTGCCGACGATTTCGGCGCCCGTGCGCACGGCGGCAGCCACTATCTCCTGAGCGCTGATCGCGTCGGGGACGATGCCAGCCACCGGATCGCGCAGGGCTTGAGAGGTGAGCCAGTTCTGGCAGTAGGGGCAGTGGTAGTCGCAGCCCAGCATGCCAAAGGTGAGGGTGCTGGAGCCAGGCAGCACATGGTAGAAGGGCTTCTTCTCGGTGGAGTCCCGCTGGAGAGCGGCTACGTAGCCGCTGGGGACGAACAGCTTGCCGCCGCGGTTGAAGCGCACCTTGCAGATGCCTCGCAGCCCGTCGGGGATGACGCAACGATGGCCGCAGGCGTAGCAGCGAACCTTATTATCGTCTAGCCGCTCGTACAGCTCGCCCTCTCTGGTGCGAGCGTCCAGCATATCGGCTAGGGTAGCAGCAGTGGCCATGGCATCCACCACCATTATAGCACCGGTCGCTGTTCCCAGCCGCAGGCGCGTGCTACCATACGAAGCTGAGCCCCAGATAGGAGGCCGGGTTTGTCCGAATACGTCCTGGCCCTCGACCAGGGAACCACCAGCTCGCGGGCCATCCTCTTCGACCGCCAGGGCCGGCCCGTGGCCAGCGCTGGTCACCCCATCCGCCAGATCTATCCCCAGAGCGGCTGGGTGGAGCACGACCCCCAGGAGATCTGGCAGTCGCAGCTGGCCTCGGCCCGTGAAGTCCTAGAGGCGGCTGGCATCCGCGCCTCCCAGGTTGCCGCTATCGGCATGACCAACCAGCGGGAGACCACCATCCTCTGGGATCGGCAGACAGGCGAACCGCTCGCCAATGCCATCGTCTGGCAGTGCCGCCGCACGGCCCCCCTCTGCCAGGAGCTCAAGGCGCGAGGGCTGGAGCCCTCCTTTCGCCAGAAGACGGGGCTGGTCATCGACCCCTACTTCTCCGGCACCAAGGTCGCCTGGATGCTGGACAACATCCCCGGCGCTCGAGCAAAGGCCGAGCAGGGCCAGGCCCTCTTCGGCACAGTGGACTCCTGGCTCCTCTACAAGCTGACGGGCGGCCGCATCCACGCCACCGACTATACTAACGCCTCGCGAACCCTCATGTTCAACATCTCCCGCCTTGCCTGGGACGAAGACATCCTGCGCGAGCTGGCCGTCCCTCCCTCCCTTCTGCCGGCTGTTCTTCCCTCCTCCGCCCTCTTCGGCGAGGCCGAGCCGTCCCTCCTGGGAGCAGCCCTCCCCATCGCTGGCATCGCCGGCGACCAGCAGGCCGCCCTCTTCGGCCAGGCCTGCTTTCAGGTGGGCATGGGCAAGAACACCTACGGCACCGGCTGCTTCGTCCTGATGAACGTCGGCCACGATAGCCTCCCCCTGGGCTCCTCCCTGGTCACCACCATCGCCTGGGGCCTGAGCCAGGGGGTGGAGTACGCCCTCGAGGGGAGCATCTTCATCGCCGGCGCTGCCGTGCAGTGGCTGCGGGACGGCCTGGGCCTGATAGCCACCGCCGCCGAGAGCGAGGCGCTTGCCGCCAGCGTGCCCTCCAGCGACGGGGTATACGTGGTGCCCGCCTTCGTCGGCCTGGGCGCCCCCCACTGGGACCCGCGGGCCCGGGGCACCATCGTGGGCATCACTCGCGGCACCACTCGCGCCCACCTGGTGCGGGCCACCCTGGAGGCCATCGCCTTCCAGACGCGCGACGTCATCGAAACGATGGAGAGCGAGTGCGGCCTGACCCTGCCGGAGCTGCGCGTGGACGGCGGCGCCGCCGCCAACGACCTCCTGATGCAGATCCAGGCCGACATCCTCGGCCGAGAGGTGGTGCGACCGGCGGTTACGGAGACCACCGCCCTGGGAGCCGCCTACCTGGCCGGCCTCGCCGTGGGCTTCTGGAAGGGACAGGACGAACTGGCCGGCAAGTGGCAGGTGGACAAGCGCTTCGAGCCCCGAATGGAAGCCAGCCAGCGCGACGAGCTGTACCAGGGCTGGAAGAAAGCGGTTGAGCGAGCCAAGGGCTGGGCCAGCCAGTAGCCCGAGGCCAGGCCCTTCCTGTGGCGGCAACCCCCAGCGAATGCTAGACTGGATCTTGGAATGACTGACCGCAAGCTTGTCCGCGAATTGCAGGCCATTGTCGGCCGCGATGGCGTCATCCACGCCCCCGAAGACCTTCTGGTCTACGAGTACGACGCCACCATCGAGCGCGGCCTCCCCGAGGCCGTCGTCCTTCCCACCAGCGCCCAGCAGGTCTCCCAGGTAGTGAAGCTGGCCCGCCGTCGCGAGCTGCCGATCGTCGCCCGAGGGGCGGGTACCGGCCTCAGCGGCGGCGCCATTCCCGCCGCTGGCGGGATCCTGCTGGTCATGACCCGCATGAGGCGCATCCTGGAGGTCGATACGGAGAATCGCCTGGCAATCGTCGAGCCGGGCCTGGTGAACCTCGACCTCAGCGCCGCCTTGAGCCGCTACGGCCTCTACTACGCCCCCGATCCCTCCAGCCAGAAGGCCTGCACCCTGGGCGGCAATGTGGCTGAGAACGCCGGCGGCCCCCACTGCCTGGCTTACGGCGTCACTACCAATCATGTCCTGGGGCTGGAGGTGGTCCTGGCCGATGGCCAGATCGTCTGGCTGGGAGGCAAGACCGCCGACCGCCCGGGCTACGACCTGCGCACCGTGGTGATAGGCTCCGAGGGCACCCTGGCTATCGTCACCAAGATTATCGTGCGGCTTCTGCCCCTGCCGGAGGCCACCATCACCCTCCTGGCCATCTTCAACGAGATGGAGCAGGCCAGCCAGGCCGCCTCGACCATCATCGCCAAGGGGATTCTGCCCGCCGCCCTGGAGATGATTGACAAAGTGACCATGGGGGTGCTGGAGGAGGCCGTGCATGCTGGCTATCCCCCCGACGCCGATGCCGTCCTCCTCATCGAGGTTGAGGGCCGACAGGACAGCGTGGATGAGGAGGCAGCAGCTCTACGGGCCATCTGTGAAAACACAGGCGCTCGCGAGGTGCGAATCGGCTTCACGCCCGGCGAGCGAGAGGCCCTGTGGGCCGGGCGAAAGGAAGCGTTGGGAGCCCTGGGCCGCCTGGCCCCCAGCTACTACATCCTCGATGGCACAGTGCCTCGCTCCAAGCTGCCCCAGGTATTGCAGGGCGTCTACGAAGTGGGCAAGAAGCACGGCTTCCTCATCGCCAATGTCTTCCATGCTGGCGACGGCAATCTCCACCCCAACATCGCCTTCGATGAGTCCCAGCCCGGCGAGGCGGAGAAGGTGCTGGCGGCCGCGGCGGAGATAATGCGCCTCTGCGTCGACGCCGGCGGAACCATCACCGGCGAGCATGGCGTGGGCATGGAGAAGCGCGACTTCATGCGCTGGATCTTCACAGACGACGATCTGGAGGCCATGAAGCGCATTCAGGTAGCCTTCGCTTCGGGGCAGCGCTTCAACCCGGGGAAGATCTTCCCCGCCGCCGTCGGCAGCGGCAAGGTCACCTCCCACCAGCGAGCGGTCACCCAATCGCTGGGGCCCGACGCCTACGTCTAGACTGGAAAAGGGTAGCGTTTTGGTAAAGGAAAGCCTCCTCCACAACCTGCTGGAGTCCGCCCTGGACAGCCAGCGCGTCTTCCCGCGGGAGGAAGCAGCCAGCTACGCCGTGGACGGCGTCATCCCTCAGGTGGTGGCCCTGCCGGCGACGCTGGAAGAGGTGGCGGAGGTGATGCGCCTGGCCAGTCGAGAGGATGCAGCGGTCATCCCCTGGGGCGGCGGCACGGCCATGAGCCTGGGCAACATCCCCCGCCGCTACGACATCGCCCTCTGCCTCTCCCACCTGAACCAGGTTGTAGAACACGAACCCGCTGACCTCACGGTCGCCGTCCAGGCCGGCAAGACCCTGGCCGATTTCCAGCGCCACCTGGCCGAGAGCGGCCAATTCCTTGCCCTCGACCCGCCATTGGCCCAGGAAGCCACCATCGGCGGCATACTGGCCGTCAACGCCTCGGGGCCCTCTCGCCACGCCCACGGCACCGCCCGCGATCTGATCCTGGGGATGCGCGCCGTGCAGGCCGACGGCCGCATCATCAAGGCCGGCGGCCGGGTGGTGAAGAACGTGGCCGGCTACGACCTCAGCCGCCTGTTCATCGGATCCCTGGGCAGCCTGGGCATCATCGTCGAGGCATCCTTCAGGCTGGCCCCCTTGCTCAGAGCCGAGAAGACAGCGGTCGTCTTCTTCTCCTCGGTCCGGGAGGCCTGGCGGTTCGTCGCCCAGACGGCCAACCTCGGCCTGCGCGCCGTGGAGTTGCTCAACGCCGCGGCAGTCAAGCAAGCCGTCGCCCTGAGCGAGGCGACCGAAGATGGCTACGCTCTGGTGCTGGCGACGGCCGGCGAGCCTACGGCGCTGGAGCGTTCCCTCAAGGAAATAGGCGAACTCTCCCAGCGGGCGGCCTCCTCCTTCGCTGAAGTGGATGAGAGCGCCCAGAGCCAGCTCTGGCAGGCCATCGCCGCCCTCGCCCGGCCCTCGCCCAGCGGCGCCAGTCTCATCTGCAAGGCGGCCGTATTACCCTCCCAGGTGCCCACACTCAGCGAGCAGATAGAGACGACGGGTCGGGAGCTGGGCCTG
The DNA here is from genome assembly GCA_964606995.1 of uncultured Dehalococcoidia bacterium. Classification (GTDB taxonomy): domain Bacteria; phylum Chloroflexota; class Dehalococcoidia; order SM23-28-2; family SM23-28-2; genus SM23-28-2. The sequence goes on from CAZSHQ010000001.1 coordinate 9,517, forward strand.
GAGCCGCTACTGGTCTCCCATCTGACGGCAGGCATCGTCCACACCGCCTGGCCCCTTCCCCAAGACGAGGGCGCCCAACGGGGGCTCAACCTGGCGACCGCACTTCGCCAGGCCGTCGCTGGCCTCGGTGGCAGCCTGGTGGTGGAGGCCTGCCCTCTAGCTCTCAAGGAGAAGATCGATGTCTGGGGCGAGCCCGCCGCCGACTTCCCCCTCATGCGGCGGATCAAGGAGCAGTTCGACCCTCAGGGCATCCTCAGCCCGGGTCGCTCCCTGGGGAGGCTATGAGCAGAGTGAGCGAGCGGAAGGCGACGGCTGCCCAAGAGGGCTTCAGTGGCCCTGACGGCCCCAGCCTTCAGGACATCCTGCGCTGCGTTCACTGCGGCCTCTGCCTCAACCACTGCCCCACCTACATCGAGCTAGGCCTGGAGACGGAGTCGCCCCGCGGCAGGCTCTACCTCATACGTGCGGTGAGCCAGGGGCGTATCCCCGTCACCGAGAACGTCGTCCGTCACCTCGACCTCTGCCTGCAATGCCGCAACTGCCAGGCCGTTTGCCCTTCCGGCGTCCGCTTCGGCCAGATCATGGAAGAAGCGAGGGCCGAGATCCTGCGCGACGGCCGCCGAGCCCCCGCATCCTGGCTGGCCAGCCGCCTCGTCCTCCGACTCTTCTTCTCTCACCCCCAGCGCCTTCGCTACCTGATGACTGCCCTGGATCTCTACCAGCGTTCCGGCGTCCAGGGCCTGCTACGCCGCTCCCGTCTTCTGAGCCTTCTGCCTGGCCCCTGGCGAGGCCTGGAGCAATTGCTGCCCCGGGTTTCGGCCCGTCCCTTCACTGCTCGAGGCGTCGTCGGCAGCCCCGCAGGTGATCCGCCCAAGTTCAGGGTAGCCCTCCTATCCGGCTGCATGATGCCCTATATCTTCGCCCACGTGCACGAGGCCACCGTCCGCTTGCTGGTGCGCCACGGCTGTGAGGTAATAGTACCGCCAGAGCAGGTCTGCTGCGGCGCGCTCCACCTCCACATCGGCGACCGCCAGGAAGCCAGACGGCTCGCCCGCCGCAACATCGATGTCTTCCTCGCTGAGAACGTCGATGCCATCATCGTCGACGTGGCCGGCTGCGGCGCAGCCATGAAGGAATACGGCGAGCTACTGAAGGACGACCCTCGCTACGCCGAGAGGGCCAATCGCTTCAGCGCCCTGGTCAAGGATGTGAACGAATTCCTGGCAGACCTGCCCCTGAGCGATGGTCTGGGCCCCCTGCACCAGAGGGTCACCTACCAGGACCCTTGCCACCTACTCCACGCTCAAGGCATCAGTTCCCAGCCCAGGGCCCTCCTTCAGGCCATCCCCGGCCTGGAGCTGGTGGAAATGAGCCACCCAGATCAGTGTTGCGGCAGCGCCGGTCTGTACAACATCATCCACCCTCGGATGGCCCAGCGCCTGCTGCGGCGGAAGATGAGGGATGTGGCGGCCACCGGCGCCCAGGTCATCGCCACCGCCAATGCCGGCTGCGCCCTCCAACTGGAGGCCGGCCTGAGGCGCTACGGCCTGTCGGGAAGGGTCGCCCACGTGGTGGAGCTCCTAGACGAGTCTTATCGAAAGGGCGACCGTCCAGCATAATTCCCAGTCGTGAGTGGAAGCCGAGGCCCAGGTCATGCTTCCGGGCTAGGCTTGATCCCAGCCGATTCAGCAAGCCAAAGAGCCACACTACGCTTTTTCACCCTCTTTTAACCCCCCAAAGCGCCCCTATTCACCACGAAGCCGGCCCTTTGTTCGTCTTACTTAGTGAAGGAGGAATAGCAGCGATTTGCTGGGCGCTACCTCAAAGGTTGCCCAGGGTTATGGAAAGTTCCCCCTGGCAGCAGGTTTTACGTAACGAGGAGCCCTCTTCTCGCGTCTGAATATGTGGCGGAACAAGTGTTAGTGAGCGTGGGCTCACACACTAGCGAATCTCCCGGGTCCCTGCCCTCCCAAGGGATTCGGAGGTAGCGACTGGGGAGATGAGTGCTGGCAAAGGCTGGCGGCGATTCACCGCCAGAGAACGGAAGGTATGAACCTCCCTTTCATCGGCAGATCTTCGGCTGTAGCCGCCGACGAAAAAGAGGGGCGCGCAGAGCATGCGGCTCCCGGCCTCTCTCTGACGGACTTTTCTGCTCGCTACCGCCACTTCTACCCCAAGGTTTTTGCCTTCGTCTACGGTCGCGTCCAGGACAAAGAAGTGGCCCTGGACCTCGTCTCGGAAGTGTTTGAGAAGGCCTTTTCCAAGGGTTCCTCCCTGCGCTCCGATGGAGCCTTTGAGGCCTGGCTATTCACCATCGCCCGCAACGCCGTAGCCAGCCACTGGCGCAAAGAGAAACCGGCAGCCAAGGCCCTGCACAGCGTCGCCTGGGAGTGGGAGCTCACACAGCATCATCGCGACCCCGAACAGACCCTCCTGGAACGTGAACAGATGGCGATCCTTGTCTATCATGTGCACCAGCTTTCCCAACGGGAGCAAGAGATCCTCTCTTTGAAGTTCGATGCTGAACTAAGCAATCAGCACATCGCCCGGGTTATGGGGACCAGCGAGGTTAACGTACGGGTTACCCTCTACCGGGCGCTGCATAAGCTGCGAGATCGGATGAAGAGTGTGCCACAATGAATGAAGACGAACGCGCCAAGAAGCTCTGCGATGCCATAGACGCCATCCTCCAGGGCGAAGAGCCCAAGATGGAGCTGGATGACCAGGAGCTTATTGAGCTCCTGCGCATCGCCCGCTTGCGTCACCAGGCCGGTCAGGCTCTGGCCAATGTCGGTTTCACCTACCAGGAGCTGCTGCGGCGTGTCCTCCAGGCCCGTATCGTAGCCCGCCAGATGGAGGAGGGCGGTGAGAAAGCTGATGATCCGCCCCCAGAAGTGAGCAGCATTATGGACGAAGACCCAGGGCAGTTCCTCGACCCCCTGGATCCTGGCTATGGTAAGCTTGTCAACTTCCTGGACTTCCAGCCCAGGCCGGCGCACGCTGCTCCTCCCGTCCAAGCCACAGCCGTCCACACGCACCCGACCGTCGCCCGCCAGGCCCGGCCGCGAACGCTGATTCCCAGCTGGTCGCGCCGCAGCGACCGGAGCTCGAAGAAGGCGGAAACCCTTTCCGCTGCCCTCGACCGTCTCCTTTCCAGCCGAAAGCGCACCATCTCGGTGGGCGACCCCGACATCGACGAGCTGGTCCAGGTAGCCCAACTGCGTCGGTTCGTCGGCCAAAGCCTGGCCGCCGCCGGCAGCCCTTACAAGAGACGGCTCTGGACAGTCCTGCGCATGCGCTTGGCTGCCTCTCTGCGCCGCCAGTCCTACGCTGCCCAGCGGCCCTCCGTCATCGCCGCCGTTGGCCGCTTGTCGTGGCAGCAGGCAGCAGCGGTAGCCGCTGGCATAGCCCTGTTGCTAGCTGCCCTGGGGCCCCTACCGGCCACAGGCTTCGCCGACCATCCCATAAACCACCTCCTCAACCTTGTGGAGCAACACGTGGGCGTAGAGGAGGTCGATGGGCCGCCTCCCAACGAAGTGCCCATGACGGCCACTGAGGAGCTTATCGCGCCAGAAGAAGCCGCGCATCGTTTCGGTCTTGCCGTTCGCCAGCCTTCCTATCTGCCCGAGCGTTTCCAACTGGCTCGCTCGAGCTACCATTCTCAAAGCGGCAGCACCCCCGAGCAAGGCATGCTCGTCCTCATCTACACCGTCGGTGGCACTGATCCCACAATCCTTGCCGATACAGATCCCCAACTGTTGATATACGAGGAGAGAGCGTCCTCTAACAGCGTGGCGGTGATGAATGGCCAGGCCGAGGACATAACCCTGGCAGGTCATGTGCCCGGCACCTATGCACCGGCCCTCTGGGCGATGGGGGACCAAGGGACCCTCGAGGGCACAGACGCCAGCGCTGAAAGCCTGATCTTCGACGACGACGACGTTCGGGTTATCATCACCTACAGGAACGGCGATCAAGAAAAAGAAGAACTCCTCCGCGTCGCTGAGTCGATGCTAAGCCAATAGGAGACCTCAGGACACTTCGTCCTGACAGGCCCAAGACAAGCGAAGGGGCGGCCAGCGTGCTGGCCGCCCCTTTAGTTTATTCTTTCCCCTTTTAGCGCGTACGTTTAGTCTAGGTCCTCCCGCAGCCTTCTCTCCCTCATCATCTCGTACAGTAGATTCTCCACCACCATCAGCAGCAAAAGGACCGCCCGCTGCTGCCGCCGCGGCAGACGAGCCAAGAACTGCAACAGATCAGCGTCCACCTTCTCGGCCAGAGCAACGCGGTTCTCACCGGTGTTGGCCATCACCCCTAATCCCGCCGGCTGGACAACCTGGAATCCTGGCTAGCCGATCCCTCTCCCTCTCCCCCTCCCCGCGTGTCCTCCACCAGGTGCTCCATGCCCTCCAGCAAGAGGAGCAAACGCCGTTGCCGGTTACGAGGCAGGCGGGCCAGGAAGCGCAGAAGATCCGGGTCCACGTTGGCCTCATAGCCCTCGTAGACCTGCTTCAGAGTGCGCACCGTCGGGTAGCCAGCGGCCTCGAACAGATCGTCGGCGTCCACGTGTATGGCCTGAGCAACCCTAAGGATGACGGCGGCACTGGGATTCCGCACGTCCCCGTTCTCCAACTGAGATAGGTAACCCTGGCTGACAGCAGCCTCACCGGCTAGCTGCCCCTGAGTAAAACCTATCTCCTCGCGTAGTTCCCGAATCCTTTTGCCTAGCTCCATATTCCCACCGCCTCTATGAGCGTGCTGACATTCTCACCCTTTTTCTCAAATTTGTCAATACAACTCTTGACAGTAACTCAATATTGATATATTAATAGGTTGGTTTAGAAGTTCCTTTCAAGAACGGTCTACACCATATACTCGGTAATCTTGTCCAAAGGAGGTGGTTGAGAGGGTGAACAACAAAGCTGACAAGCTCTGCCGCGCCATCGATGACCTTCTCCTGCCTCATCCTCGCAAGACCTTGGTGGTAGAGCCTGAGGCTCAAGAGTTGCTCCGGCTGGCCCACCTCCGCCGTGAGGCCGGCCGCAGGATTGCTGCCATAGGCGCCTCTCGGCTGGAGAAAAGCTGGCAACAGCTGGAAGCAACTCTGCGGGTCCGATAGCCCCGGCCCTACCGGCCGCAAGCGGCCAAAGGAGGTGATAGCCCATGAAGATCTGGCGAACGCCGCTCCTGCTCCTAGTAGCAGCCATTGCCCTCCTGGCGATCGCCGGCGGAGCGCTCCTGCTCCAGTCTTCGGACGAGGCCGAGGCGAAAATCGTCTCCGGCGACTCCCTGTCTTGCAGCGCAGTGAGCCCTTCAGGCGACGCGCTTGTCGTCGCTCCTGACTCAGCCGGAACATCTCTGACAACCACTGATACTGCCGCCTCCTCAGCCCAGTGCTACTTTGCCGGCATTACCAGGTTCCCGAACGGTTGCGGTAGCCAGGACCTCTATGTCTTGAGATACCTGTGCTACGATCCAGCCAAAGACTGGTTCTACGTAAACTACATGTACTGCATGTAGCCCAGGCATCAGACCAACCCTCTCGGACGGCGGCGCCAGTTCCTGCCGCCGTCCTACTCTTTCCCTCCTTGACAATCGTCTTCCACTGCCAGCCGATCGCCCACAGTAGTCTCCGAGCGTGCGGCTGTGCCCGCCGCCACCTCCAGGGCATCCCGGGCCCCCCGGCCGCCCAAGGCCACCCGAAAGGGCCCGAGCGCCGGCGCCACCTTCACCACCTTGGCCTCCCCATCCAGAAAGATCACATCGATCGGAAAGCGCATAAGGAAGGTCTGCACCGACGAGCAGGGCGAAAGTAGCAGACCCTCCCCTTCCTTCAGACCGTGGCGCCCCATAAGGCCAACGAGCCGCGCCCAAAAGCTTTCCGCCTTCCGCGCATGCCCAGCCACGGTCGTTCCCTTGCTGACGTTTACAATCCTGGCCACAGTGGAGATACGATATCACTGGCTTGGCAGAGCGTCCAGCCGCTGCCCCATGCTCTCCAGCAGGAGCAGTATGTAGCGCTGCTGCTCCTGCGACAGGCCAGCCAAGAATCTTAGCAGGTCAGGGTCAACCCTAGCCTGGTAGTTGCTGTTGGCTTTGCTAAGGCCCCTGACCGGCGTATAGCCAGCCGCGTCCAGCAGCTCATGGGGATCCACATACAGGGCGCTCGCCAGGCGCAATAGGATGGCGGCGCTAGGATTCTTAACTTCTTCCCTCTCCAACTGGCAGAGGTAGCCCTGGCTCACCTCCGCGCAACCGGCCAGTCGGGCCTGGCTTAGGCCCATCTGCTCCCGCAGTTCGCGAATTCGTCTGCCTAGCCTCATCTCCACGTCCCTCTGGCCCCCTACTACAGCAGTTGCTCTCCTATCCGGATAACAGCCGGGCCCAAGATCACCAGCATAAAGGCAGGAAAGATGCAGATGACCAGTGGAAACATCATCTTGATCGGGGCTTCGTGCGCCAACTGCTCCGCCCGCTGCCGTCGATGCGTCCGCATCTGGTCCGACTGCACCTTCAGCACATGGCCGATGCTCACCCCTAGCTGTTCGGCCTGGATGATGGCGTTGACAAAGGAGATGAGCTCTGGCACCCCCGTGCGCTGGCCCAGGTCGCTCAAGGCCTCCCGCCGCAAGCGCCCCATGCCCACCTCTCGCAGCGTCTGCGAAAGCTCCTTGGCCAGAGGACCCTTCATCTGCTCACCGATCTTGGCCAGGGCAGCGTCCAGACCCAGCCCCGCCTCGACGCAGGTAGTGATTAGGTCCAGGGCATCGGGCAGGGTCTTGATGATCAACCGCTGCCTCGACCGCACCGTTGTCCTCAGCCAGAACAAGGGCAGACTGAAGCCGATGATAGCCATCACCATCAGGCCCAGAAATCCCTGAGTGCTGATTCCCCCCAGAGTGGCAAGGGCAACGATAGTCAGCCCGGCGAAGAAAGCGATACAGACGGCCCAAAAGGTAACGAAGGTAGTAGCCGTCATAGAACTGCCAGCCATGACGAGCGATTTCTGGATGCTAGCTAGGAAGTTGACCGGCAGCATTCCTGCCAGACCCTTACCGAAACCCTGAATAGTGGGGCGCAGTATCCTATCGCTGAAGGGCAGGACCAGCTCCGACACGTCGCCGGCGGCCACCTGCCGTCGCAGCGTCTCCATGCGCATCTCCGTCACGCTCGTCCGCGGCCTCACAAGGCCCAGCACCAGGAAGGCCACGGCAGCGAAAACGACGAAGGCGATCATCAGTGCAAACATCTGCTGCTACACCTCAATACTCATCATAGAGCGAATCAGAAAGATACCCATGACCTCCAGCCCCCCTGCTATGAGGAGCAAGACCTTGCCGACAGTTTCAGTAAATAGAGGGGCCATGTAATCGGGGTTCATGGCGAACATGATCAGGCCCACGAAGATAGGCAGCGCGCCGATGACAACCCCCGTCATGCGCTGTTGAGCGGTGAGGGTCTTGATCTCTCCCCGAATGCGGTCCCGTTCCCTTATGGTGTAAGCCACGTTGTCCAGCGTCTGGGCCAGATTGCCCCCGACCGACCTCTGAATAGCGACGGCGGTAACAACCATCTCCATGTCGGGGCTAGCGATGCGATCAGCCAGAGCCTGGATAGCGACCTCAGCCCCGGCACCCAGGTTCGCATCCTGGAGCATGCGCTTGAGCTCATCCGCCAGCGGTGGCGATATCTGACGGCTGGCGTATTCGAAACCCTGCAGCAATCCATACCCCGATTTCAGGGAGTTGGAGACCAGGGTGAGCATCTCCTCCAGTTGACCGTTGATCTTGGCCTGGCGGCTGCGCCGCCGACGACCCACGTACCAGCGGGGCAAGAAGTAGCCAATCGGAGCCGCCGGCAAAGCGATGAGCCAGTTGCGCGTCAGCAGGAGAGTCAGCAGAAGGAGAAGCATAGCCACGGCAACCCTGAGGGTCATGTATTCGCCTACCCGCAAGGGAATGCCCGCCCGTTCCAGCGCCAGGACTGAGCTCTCCACTTGGCGGCTGCCACCCAGAATGCCAGCGAGGGGGCCCAGCTTGCCGCGATCGGTAGGACGCAACAGCGACTCATCACCGACGCCGCTGGGGCGACTCGTCTCGCCCCGACTAAGCTCCTCCAGGCGGCGGCTAAGTGCCCCCTGCCCAGAGCCCCGAATCTGAGAAATGCCAATGACAAGCAGCGTTACAGTGGCCATCACGGCCACGGCTACTAGAAGCGCCAGCGGTTGCATCGGCCTACCACTCCGCTACGTTCTGAAACAAGCCCTCAGGCACAGCAATGCCGGCCAGGGCGAAGCCTTCGGCGAAGGTAGGACGGATGCCCGTGGACTGCAGCCGCCCCAAAATACGGCCGTGCTCATCGATGCCCTCCTGCTCAAAGCGGAAGATGTCCTGGAGAGTGACAATCTCCCCCTCCATGCCGCTCACCTCAGTGATGTGGGTTATGCGGCGGCCGCCGTCGCGGAAGCGCGCTATCTGAAGAACAAGGTGAAGGGCCGACGACATCTGCTCACGGATGGCCCGCATTGGCAGGTCCAGATTGGCCATTAGCACCATGTTCTCCAGCCTGGCCAGAGCATCGCGAGGCGAGTTAGAGTGAATGGTGCTGAGGGAGCCCTCGTGGCCGGTGTTCATGGCATTGAGCATGTCGAACGCCTCGCCGCCACGCACCTCACCGATGAGGATACGGTCGGGCCGCATGCGCAGGGTGTTGCGCAACAGCTCCCGCTGGGTCACCTCCCCCCGGCCATCCACGTTGGGGGGGCGAGCCTCCAGGCTGATGACGTGCGGCTGCTGAAGCTGGAGCTCCAGAGGGTCCTCGATGGTCACAATGCGCTCGGAATCGGGAATGAAGGCAGACACGGCGTTGAGAAGGGTCGTCTTGCCGGTGCCTGTGCCGCCGGAGACCAGGGCATTCAAACGAAGCTCCACACAAGCCCCCAAGAACTGGCCTATTTCGGCGCTGAGGGTGCCCACCTTCACCAGGTCATCCATGGTCAACTTGCTTCTAAGGAACTTGCGGATGGTCATGGTGGGGCTCTTGGGGGCCAAGGGAGGGATAATAACGTTCACGCGCGAGCCATCGGCCAGGCGGGCATCCACCATGGGAGAGCTCTCGTCGACGCGCCGCCCCAGGGGAGCGATGATCCGCTCCACAATCTGCATGACATGGTCCACATCGCGAAAGCGAACGTCGCTCTGATACATGATGCCATCCCGCTCGAAGTACACCTCCTCGGGCGAGTTCACCATCACCTCAGAGATAGACGAGTCGTGCAGCAAGGGCTCGATGGGTCCCAGACCCACCACCTCATCCACCACCCGGGTGGCCACGGCATCCCGCACCAGGGCGTTCAGAGACTCCCGCCCCAGCAGGGCCTTTACTGCCTCCTCCACCGCCTGACGCCGCTTGTCAGGAGGCATCGCCTCCAACTTCTCGGCTTCCAGCTCATCGATGAGCCTCTGATGGAAGCGATAGACCAGTTGCTCTAGTTCCTCCCCCAAACGAGCCGAGCGGCGGGCCGGCGCTGCCACCTGAGAACTAGACTTACCTGGTGGCTGGTCACCGTCATTCTGCTCTGGAAGTCGTTCAGTTCGCCGGCGCCACTGACTCATCTTTCTCCTTCCTTATCTGGTCCATTCCTCTGCCGCCGGTGTCGCGGGTACCTCCGACACCGCCTCGGCAGCCCCTTCCGCGGCGACCCCTGGCTCGGCCTGCGGCTCGCCCTGTGGCCTTCCCAGCAGAGGGATGCGGTCGCCCAGGCGCTCCAGCATGCCCTTGGGCCGGGAGCGGATGCCGCCAATGGCGTAGGACAGCTCCACAAGGCTCTGAGAGGCTTTGGACTTGGGCTTGGCCGCCACTATGGGCATACCCAACTGCGTGGTCTGGGAGATGCTACGATCGTAGGGGATTGTCCAGAAGATCTCCTTGCCCAGAACCCGTCGAATATCGACCCGTGTGTCGCGGTGGGCATCGCTGGTGTGGTTGATCACTATCTTCACCTTCTCCGACGGGAAGGACCAGGAGCGAAGCATCTCCAGGGCCAGGATGGTATCCTTCAGGCTGGCCAGATCGGGAGTGGCTATCAGCAGAAGAATGGTGCACATCTCCAGAGCACGAGACACGATGTCGTTGAAGGCACCGGGTGTGTCCAGAAGGACGTAATCGTGGGTGGTGGCCAGGACCGACACCATCTTCTCGATGTGGCCGGGGTGGATGCTGTGCCATTCGGATGGCCGAATGGGCGCCGGCAAGATGGCCACGCCAGTGCCATGCGTGTACAGGCAGGACTGGACGGCCTCGCGATCGATCTCCTCGTCCGGTAGAGCCAGGTCAGAGATGCTGCGGTCGGTGGGCATGTCCATGAGGATGGCCACGTCGCCAAAGCGGGTGTCCAGGTCCACCAGGGCCACCGATTGGCCCGTCTTCTGCACCAGGGCAGTAGCCAGATTGGTAGCGATGGTAGTCTTGCCGATCCCTCCTTTGGCCCCGAAGATGGTAACCACCGTCCCGTAGGCCTGGGCCTCCACCTCCCCTGCCAAGCGCTGCTGGCGCCTCTCTTCCTGAGCAAGAGCAGCGTGGATGGAGCGACCCAGATCCTCCTCCTGCAGAGGAGCGACGAGGTAGTCCTTGACCCCCACCTGCATGGCGCGCCGGATGTAACTAGGGTCGCCGATTGATGAGTAGGCGATGATCGGCACCTGGGGGAGAACGTCGCCCACTGACTCGAGGGTCTGCAGGGAGCGAGCTATAGGCTCCTCCAGGGCCACCACCACCACCTCAGGCGTCGTCTCGCGGGCCAGGGTCATGGCCTCCATCCCGTAGCCGGCAGCGCCCATCACAGCGAAGCCTGACAGGGCCAGCATTCGCTGGGTTTCCGCCCGGCTGGACGGATCCTGGTCGATTATGATTACCTTGGGGTTCCTAGCCACCTAAGGCCTCCTCCCGCATTAACGTCCGAAAGGATTGGGAAGGTTAGAAGGCAAGATCTCAGGGTTGACAATGGCTGGCACCGTTGACTCGTCCGTTTCTCCCACCGGCCGCAACGACAGTTTGAGAACGCCCATCTCCTCCGCCAGGGCCAGCTTCTGAGCCTCCGCGGGTGTCACTGCCAGGGTCACGTTGGTGGCATCGGGATTGGGGTCGGCGGGATTGGGGAGAACGGGCTGAGATCCCTCACCGGTCGTGCCGTCGTCGCCCTCCTCAGGCAAGGCCTCAGCCACCTCCTGGGCCACTGCCAGCACCTGCACGTTCTGCAAGACAGTGACCGCCACGTAATCATCAAAGTCCTCCGAGGACGTGGGGTCGTCCTCCTTGATCCCGTAGAACGTAACATCGAAAACGCCGATGACATCCACGAAGTCCCCGGGCAGGATCAGGCCACCGGCGCCCGTGACCTCACTCACCTGCACGGACACCGCTCGCTGGTCGGGCGGCACCACATAAGAAAGGGGCAATTCCTCGTCACCCGCCCCCGGCACCTCCCTGGCGGTTGCCGCCACCTTGCTGCTCAGAATCTGTTCCTCGGCAGCGATAGGCAGACGAGTGACCATGCCAATCAACTGATCAGTGGATGAAAAGGCATCCGGATGCACTGCGCTCTCTGCCAGGGACTTCACTTCCACCATTTCAGCCGTGATGCGCACACGAGCGGACATGTCCTCCGTGGCGACCACCACTGGCTTGGTGGCCGCGGCGCTCGCCTCCCCGTCACCCCCACCCTGGCTGAGGTAGACGTAGACCAGCACCGCGCTAACAAGGCCCAAGAAAAGGGCCACTAATAAGACCGCTTTGTTGCTCCTGCCGCCCCCAACGCGATTTCGCATCACAGGTTCCCCCTCATGCCCGCAGCTCTGCCGGCCAGGCAAGCTGCTAACGGGCGCGGGCCTTCTTCTGCCCGCCCCCTACCTCGAACGTTCGCTCACGACCCGGTCATGGGTTCAGCGTCGGCACCAGACGGATGCCGGTCACGAGCTCCCAGCCTATCGTTTCGAAAACCGGAGTCAGGTCCCCTCCCTCGGGCTCTTCGAAGTAGTGGTACTCGTCGGTGGCCATGGCCTGCAGGACATCCCGCGCCGGGGCGTCCTCCCACTCACCGCTGTCGCACCCGCACAGACTTCCGGGTCCCGGATCTTCCACGCCATAGCCAATCGTGTATACCTCGATCCCCAGAGCCTTGGCGTCTTCCGCCATTTCGACGGCGTGCTCGCAGGGGTTGTAGCTGTCGGGCTCGGGGCCGCACTGACCGTTCTGGCCATCCTCTGGCTGGTTGGCCGCTCCGTCGGAGAGGAAGATTATCCCCCAGTGCTCGTCGGGCCTGCCGTTGGTCTGCAACTCCTCGGCGGCGGCCCACATCGGATCGCCTAGGTCCGTGCCCACCTGGGACGTTTTCAGGCAGCTAATGTTGGCCACCAGCGAGCTGCTCTCGTCCGGCGAGCCGTCGGGGTTCTGATAGTCATCGCTCAGATGGGTGGTCACCCAGCGCGACTCCGGCAGGTTCGGATAGGGCAGCGGCGGGTTGCACTGCCAACCCCCCGGCCACGACCACCAGCACTTGTGCGGTTCGCCCCAGCAGTCGCTCGAGCTCTTGGCCGGGCCCAGGGCCGCCAGGCCTACCCGCTGCCACTCCTCGGAGAACACTCCCAGGATGGCCTTAGCCGCGTTCTTGGCGTTCGTCATGTCGCTGCCGCTCATGCTCTGCGTCCGGTCGAGCACCATCATCACATCCAGCGCCCGGAAAGGAGCGGCGCCACACAGACCACGGCAGCCAGCGGCGGTGGCCGAAACCGTGACGTCGTCCAGGCCCAGAAGCGGTGCGAAATTCAGGGGGACGTTGCGCTCAGCGTGAACGACGATGGTATCCCACCTGTCCGCCGACGAGTCGCAGGCGATCTCGTATTCACTGGTGCAGGTGAAGCTTATGTCCACGCTGTCCCCATCGGTTACATCGACCTCGTTCTTATCGAGCCACTCGTGAGCGTCTGCCTCAGCCTCGGTCCACGAGTCAGGCAATTTCTGGGCAGCCGCTAGAGCAGCGGCGTCAACAGCCTTCTGGAGCTCGCGCTTCTCATGCATGAACATCCCTACGTCCAGCACCAGCGCCGCGAAGCCCAGGATCACTATCATGGCCAGGGTCCCCAGCACCAGGCCTTGACCGAACTCCTGTCGCCAGAGGGAACGCAGTAGCCTCAATAGCCTCACGCTACTCACTCCAATCGAAAGTCAGCAGTAGAACTCAGGGTGAAGGACTCGCCAACAGTGCCGCCGCTGACCACGCCGACGATGCCAGCCAGAGGAGTGATCAGTGAGTAATCGTAGCTCACGTCCACCACCACCGACTCCCCCGGCAGACCTTCGGCATTGGTAACAGTGACCTCCAGGTCGTCCCCTAACGCGCCTGCCGTGTCGCGCACTTTCCCCTCGATGCACTGGTCGAGCGAGCCCTGCCCATAGCAGGGAGAGCCCACCGCGTCAAGGGCAGGATGCACAGCCCCCAGACGGCCGCCTTCACGCGCCGAGTTGGTGACTGTAATCCAGGCATGGAAAGCCATGCCAAAATCGACAATTGCACAAAGCACTAGAAGGAAGATGGGCAACACAAGGGCAAACTCCACCAGCGACTGTCCACCTTCCCCCTTGCCTCTGCGTCTGGTGATGCGCTTAAGGATAGCTAGCATGGGCTTCCTCGTGCTTGACTGCTTCTGCAGGAGCGTCGCGGCTCAACCCGAGCGCCTGACGGCACATCTGCCTTGGTTAGCCCTCGTTGGACCGCGACACCCCTGCTGTTCTGTTTCTACCTGACTGGCCTAGCCTCCGAGAGCGGCCGCTATCTCGTCCAGGAAGCCAGCAATGGCCAAACCGATGATCCCCAAAGCACCCATGCATACCACGGCAATGAGGGCCATGATCAGGCCGTACTCGGTTAGGGCCTGCCCCGACTCCGAGCGGAAGCGGGTTACCAGCCCCACGAAAAACTCGCTGATCTTGCTTAGCATCGTTCGTTTGTACCTCCATTAGGCTCCTGCTTTTAGCTGCGGGATAGCTTGCAGGTTCACCTAGGTTGTGATAAGAAAGAAGAGACGTCGGGCCCCGCGCACTCCGGCGTCCGGGGTGGGGATTTGCGGTCCTGCCAGGCCAGCTCTCCTCACCCCGTCCGTGTTTGTTTTTCTCATTCGCCTCTCGATATCCACCTCCTTATCTCAGCAATAGCGACAAGCTAGGCTTATCGCCCATCTAGCCTACCTGAAGGTTAGACGCCTGAAACAGGATGTTGTTACAGTTATGTCCACTTGCCTCCCAAATCCCTCTCGCCTTTCACTTCAATAGACGTATGACACCGCCCTACCGTTACCTCTCACGCACGAGAGCTCGCGTGTGGCCGCGCCGTTGCCTCTGCAGGCCCAATGCGCTACCCTGCCTACCAGTGAGCAGACCTACCTTTAGTGAACCAACCCTAACCCTCACCAGGAATCGAAGGGAATCGCCATGCCGATCGTCGCCGCCCTCCTCGGCCTCATAACCGGCCACATACTGGAAGTGCTCCTGGACCGTTTCTACTCCGACGCGCCTCCCGGAGGCCCTCTCGTCCGCTGCTCGGCCTGCCGTTCCCCTATCCGCCTCCTTCACCTCCTCCCCCTGCTAGGCTACCTCTGGCATCGTGGCCGCTGTCCCGACTGCGACCAGCGATTGCCCATTCGCGTCCTCCTCCTGCCGCCGGCCAGCGCCCTCGTGTTCGCCCTTACCGCCCTGGCCAGCGACCAGTGGGGCCCAACGATCCTGGGCGGCCTGTTCGCCGCTATCTTCCTGGCCCTGATGACCACAGACCTGGAGCGCCGCCTCATCCCCAATCGCATCGTCTACCCCGCCATGCTCCTGGCCATCGCTGTGTCCTGCGCCTGGCCCGACCGGGGCATAGGACAAACCCTCGCCGGCGGCGGCCTGGCCTTCGCCATCATGCTCATCGTCTACATCGTCTCCCTCGGCCGCTTCGGCTTCGGCGATGTGAAGATGGCCACTCTCATGGGCTTCGCCGTGGGCTTCCCTGCCGTGACGGTGGGCCTCTTCTTCACGGCCATCAGCGCCGGCCTGGCAGCCGCGCTCCTGTTGCTCACAGGGGTCATGCGGCGAGGCCAGTACATTCCTTATGGCCCCTTTATCGCCCTGGGAGCCATCATCTCCCTCCTCTGGGGCGACACCATCATCGACTGGTACACGGGCTAGCGCCCCCTCCTTGACAGGGCAGCCGAATAGCGTAGCATTCCAGAGGCGGGTCGACAGTTAACGTATGCCGCGCGGAACTGCGAACGCATGATGCTGCGCAGGCGAGGCCTAGGCGAGCTGAAGTGCAGAAACTGATGAGGGCCAGCCGTTGGCCCTGCCCCGCCTCAGCGGAAGAGGTCCCTCTCCTCCGGTCGGATGAGCTCCCGCGCTGAGCCTTCGGCCCGCTGGTAGTCGAAGCCCCGCACGATGGCCACCGGCACCCGCGACAGCTTTTCCATCACCAGTTCAGCCGCCGCCGCCAGCTCGTCCGCCACGGCCATCGTGCTCACCCGCAGGACGTACCCGTGGGGGTCCGCTTCACCCACGTAGTCCTTGATCGGGCTCATGCCCGCCACGCCTATGGCCACGTTGGTGTGACCCTCCCGCCAGGGCCGACCGAAGGTATCGGAGATGATCACCGCCACTGACACGCCAGCCGCCTCGGCGAGGGCGGCCCGAATCCGCTCCGCCGATTGGTCAGGGTTCTGGGGCAGAAGAGAAACCACGCCGCCGCCCACGTTGGAGGTGTCGACGCCAGCGTTGGCGCAGACGAAACCGTGCTTGGTCTCGCAGATGATAACGCCCCTCTCCTGGCGGACGATGCGTCGGCTCTCCCGCAGGATCACCTCCAGCAGACGCGGGTCCTTGCCCGTCCGAGCGGCCATCTCTTGAGCGCAAGGCGACGGCTCCACCTGGCGCAGGTCCACCAACCGCCCCTCGGCCTTGGACACGATCTTCTGGGTGACCACCAGCACATCGCCGTCCTCGATGTCCACGCCCTGCCCGCGCGCGGCTTCCAGGATCAGCGCCGCCAGGTCGTCGCCGGCCCGAACCTCGGGCATGCCAGCGACGCCGATGATCTGCACTTGGAGAGCCATAGCGTCCGCCTGGCCCTAGCCCTTGCGGCGGATAGGGATTCCGGCGATCTTGAGGGAGCTGTGGGCCTTGTAGGTCTTGTTGAGGTTCAGAAGAACGACGGTGAACTCCTCCAGGTAGCGGCTGTTGACCAAAGGGCCCCCATCCAGGGCCCGCACGCGCTCTATCTTCTCGGCCAGGGCCATCACCCGCTCCTTGGCCTCCCGATTGTCAGCGCACACCAGAACATCGGCCTCCACCGGCCGCTCGACCCGCATGAGCCTGCTGGCGTCGACGTGATGGAAGGCCGCCACCACCCGCGCCTGGGGCAGAAGCGCCTGGGCCTGCTGGGCGGCTGAGCCCTCCGGCACAGCGACGGCGGCTATCTTCCCGCCCTCGAAGGAGAGCGGCGACACCACGTCCACCACCACCTTGGCCCCGATAGCTGGCGCCAATGCCTCCAGCGTGTCTCTGTGGCCGGCGAAGGGAATGGTAACGAACACGATGTCCCCCCTGCGCACGGCCTCCTGGTTGACCATCCCCGTAGCCCGCGCCTGCGGCACACGGGCCCTTATCTTCTCCACCGCCTGCTGTGCCCGCTCCGGCGAGCGCGAACCGATGACGATTTCGTGGCCGGCAGCGGCGAAGCGGGCGGCCAGGCCCAGGCCCTCGGGACCCGTTCCACCGATGAAGGCGAGCACTTCGGCAGGCATGGCGAGCCATTATACTATCAGTCCTAAGCTTGTTGCCAGACCCACCGGCAGCTACTATGATCAAGGAAGCCCAAGCCGTCGGGAAGGTGGCGAGGGGCGCTCCGTGCACCATGATGCTCTCTATCCATAGCAGCCCCTCTAGCGATTTCCAGGGAACGCTAGCCAAGGCGCTCGCCGGCCATGACCTCCTCCCGGAGGACGGGTACCGGCTCATAGACGCCACGGGCAGCAACCTATCGGCCCTGATGCTGACCGCCGGTCTGGTGCGCGACCGCTACAAGGGGCGAACGGCGACCTACTCTCGCAAGGTGTTCATCCCTCTCACCAACCTCTGCCGCCAGAAGTGTGGCTACTGCACCTTCGCCAAGGCCCCCGGCGACCCCCTAGCTCACACCATGGATCCCGACGAGGTCCTGGCTGTAGCTGAGGCCGGCAGCCGGCAGGGCTGCAAGGAGGCCATGTTTAGCCTGGGCGAAAAACCCGAGGAGACATACCCCCAGGTAAGAGAGCACCTGGCCCATCTGGGGCATCGCAGCATGGTCTCCTATCTGCGGGCCATGTGCGAGCTGGTTCTCGAACAGACAGGCCTCCTGCCCCATGCCAACCCGGGCATCCTCACCCGCGAAGAGCTGGCCGAACTTAGGGAGGTCAACGCCAGCATGGGCCTCATGCTGGAAAACGTTAGCACTCGCCTTATGGCCCCCGGCGGCCCCCACTGGAAGTGTGCCGGCAAGCTGCCCGCAGCAAGGCTCGACACCATCGCCTGCGCCGGCGAGATGAAAGTGCCGTTCACCACCGGACTTCTCATCGGGATCGGCGAGACCCCCCAGGAGCGGGTCGACTCCCTCCTCGCCATCAAGGAGCTTCACGCCCGCCACGGCCACATCCAGGAGGTCATCATCCAGAACCTGCGGGTCAAGGAGGACACAGCCATGCGCCGCTGGCACGAGCCGTCGCTGCTGGACATGGTCAGAACCATAGCCGTGGCCCGCCTGATCCTGGCCGGCGATATGAACATCCAGGCGCCCCCCAACCTGGCCCCACAGGCATACCAGCTCTACCTGCTGGCCGGCATAAACGATTGGGGAGGAGTCTCGCCCGTCACCAGCGACTTCATCAACCCGGAGGCCCCCTGGCCCAGCATCG
>CAZSHQ010000002.1:0-26836 GCA_964606995.1 uncultured Dehalococcoidia bacterium
GGGCGGCGCGGATGTTGCCCACGTGGGGCTCGCCGGTGGGGCTGGGGGCATAGCGGACGCGCACGGTCATCGTGTGCCCATTCTAGCATCGCCTTGGGGGGTGGTCCTGATTCTCTTGCTCCGTCAGCTTATGGGGATGGAAGAGGCCCCTCCATGTCCAGCCGCGCCTCCAGTGAATCGCCGTAGACTTCGTAGCGCTCTTCCACGTAGACGTCGCCTGCGTAGGCCCTGATGGTGAACGTGTGTGTCCCGCCAAGCTTGACTTCTTGCACCGCGTCCGCGTCCTCATAGTCGATGTTCCAAAGGTACCAGGTATTCGGCTTCTGCTTGTCTATCGCCACGACGTCCAGAAGCTTCCTCTCCCCCTTTGCCAGGGAGAAACTCGATTTGAACCTGTAGTCCCTCAGGGGAGGATCGTCGTGCGCGATGTGCAGCGGGACGTCCGGGGACACGCCCTCCACGTCTGGCGACATCTCGACGATTTTCACCCGCACTTCTGGGGCATGCGCCCCATGATTGGTGACGGGTATTTGGTAGTTCCTTATCCCACGCGACCCACCCTCAACCCGATCCTGGGGCCCAACGGGGCCGGTACTCGTCTGAGCAGGGGTGCTCAACTGGGTTCGTCGCAGGATGCCGTTTGGCTGCAGCTGGGGCTTGCCTAGCTCAACGCGCGGCTTTTGTTCCCTAAGCTCTCGCAGGACTTCTTCCACCCTCGTCAGCCTATCCGCTTCCGCTGTCCAAGCAAGGGCGGCAACGTGGTAGACGCCCACTAGGACAAGGGGTATGGCGGTGCCGATCACCACGAACACGGCCCATAATGGCAGGCCAACGACCCAGAAGACGGTGCCCCCGACAAGGGAATAGACGGCCAGCCCGATACCGCCAAGCTTGGCCCAGAGAGACCGGCGGGCCGCGTCCCAGAACGGAAACCAGAAGCGCCGCTTTCCCGTCATCGCCAGCTTGCGCACCCAAATCCTTCTGGCCTGTCCCTGCCGAGGCCCTCAGATTGCGGATGGAACGGGGCGCGAGAAGTCATAACACCCCCCACTCCGCGGGTTGGGGTTCCCTCACTAAGACCGCGACAAAGACTTCGTCCTTCTTGGCATCCCAGAATAGGTTGGCCGCTACCACCGTTTTGCCGCCGGTCTGTAGCGGCCAGGACTCGCCAGGGCTAGTATTGACCCCTGTTTGTCGTGAGTTTGCTCAAGGAGCTTACCGGTGTCCGCGTCGTAGATTTTGTATAGCATCTTCGTCCCTCCGTTCTGCGTGCAGGCTCCTTACCTTCATACACGAAACGCGCTAGCGCGTCAAGGGCGACACCGGCAACGTGCGGGGGGCGCACCCTTGTTCTTGCCCTGGCCAAGCTAGCCCTCCGTCCTTCCCCCCAGCGTCCTGAGCGCCGCTGCCAGGTCCGCCGCCAGGGGCGACTCGAATTCCTGATAGAGGCCGCTGGCGGGCAGGCGAAACCCCAGCCGCCAGGCGTGCAGGAACTGCCGCCCCACCAGCGGCGAGGCCTTGCCGTACAGCCTGTCGCCCACCAGCGGGCGGCCGATGCTGGCGAAGTGCACCCGTATCTGGTGGGTGCGGCCGGTGAGGGGCTCCACCTCCACCAGCGAGTAGACGACGCCGTCGTCCTCCAAGAACTCGCGCACCCGATAGCGGGTCTGGGCCTGGCGGCCACCCTCCACCACCGCCATCCGCTGGCGACGGCGAGGGTGCCTGCCGATGGGCGCATCGATGATCCCCTCCGGCGGCTCGACTCGTCCTCGCACCAGGGCCAGGTAGAGCTTGCGCACCTCTCGCTTCTTGATCTGCCCTGCCAGGCTGGCCTGAGCCGCCTCGTTTTTGGCCACCACCAGCAGGCCGGAGGTGTCCTTGTCCAGACGGTGGACGATGCCCGGCCGCAGCGTCCCCTTGATGTTCGCCAGCTCCGGGCAGACGGTCAGCAGGGCGTTGACCAGCGTCCCGCGCGGGTGGCCGGCCGCCGGGTGCACTGTCAGGCCGGCCGGCTTGTCTACCACGATGACGTCCTCGTCCTGGTAGACGACCCGCAGGGGGATGGCTTCGGCCTCCAGGGTCATGACCTCTGGCGGCGGTAGAAGGACGACGACGTCGTCGCCGCGGGTCAAGCGATGGGAGGGCTTGCTGGGCGCCCCGTTGACGGTCACCAGCCCCTCGGCGATCAGCCTGTGGGCGAAGGAGCGCGAGAGTTTTTGCTCCCAGCGGCGAGCCACGAAGGCATCTAGGCGCTCGCCATCGCGGTCGGCGAAAAGCTCCAGTGCTCTTGTCATGGCTGCTGCCGTTGCTGGTGAGTGCCGCCAGGCCGTCTCAGCAAGAAGAGGATGACCAGCACGGCCGCTCCGACCACGATGGAGGAGTCGGCCACGTTGAAGGCTGGGTAATGGGGAAAGTCGATGAAGTCGGTGACTTCGCCCAGGCGCAGGCGGTCGGACAGGTTGCCGATGGCCCCTCCCAGGATCATGCCCACGGCGGCGGTCATGATGGCGTGCTCGAAGGGGGGATACCAGTAGTAGAGGAGGATGGCAGCCACGCCGATAACGGTAGTGATCACCAGGAAGGCATTTTGCTCCTGGAGGATGCCGAAGGCGGCGCCAGTGTTGGTCACATGGACAAAGCGGACAGGCCAGCTCTCGGGGAAGGCCTCGCCCCGCTCCAGGGTGGCCCGGACGACATGTTTGGTGAGCTGGTCGAGGGCGAGGACAGCCGCCGCAGTGGAGAAAAAGAGGAGGTCGCGCCGCCAGCGCAGGCGCAGCGGGGTTGCCCTGGTGCGCTTCGTCTGTTCAACTGGCATCAATGGCATGATAGCATTGGCCTATCTCGGCGAGCAACGAAGGGAGGTTCGCCTTATTGGTTAGCGCCTGGTGGGTGAGCTTTCCAACCCCGCGGGATGAATCCCGCGGCACCATCATTCCATTCCCGGAAGCCGCGGGTTTCTCCGCCAGAGGCGGACCCGCCTTCGGCGGAATCCCGCGGAATGGTCGAGCTCCCCACCAACGACGAAGCGGCCGTCTCCTCTCTCCTTGACCTGCCCGCAAGCGGCCTGTTAGCCTGATCTTAACAATTCTTGTGAGGTTCTTGGGCTCGCATGGCATTCGATCCTCCCGGCCGCAAGGCCAGAGCTGACCGTCAGAACCACGGCGACGTCTGGCGGGAGGAGCGCTACTCCTGACGGAGGCGTCTCTCTCGGACGCGCGTTGACCCCCTGCGCTGGCGGCGAGTAGAATAAACTAGACATGTCGGCCTGCCGCCAGGCAGGTCGCTTCTAGGCGGATCGACCGTATGGATGAATTCGGGATGGACCTGGATGAGGTGATGGAGGTCATCGACACCGCTGAGGTGCTGGTGATCCGCTTCGCCATACTGGACAAACGGTTGCTGGTCGACGCTCGCCACGACGATGTCGATGGCCCCTTGGTGAAGCTGGTGTCTAAGGCTTCCTCGGTGGAGGACCGCTTTCAAAGCCTGAGGGAGTTGCGTCCCCGCTTTCCCTTGCCTGAAAAAATCGTTTCCTTCACCTGGCCACGCCAGATGGAGACTTTTCGCCTCGCTGGCCTCTGGTCGCGCATCGTCGACCGGCTGATCGCTAGTGGCCACGCAGGGGTGAAAGAGCAGTGTGAGGCTGTATTCGGCGAACTGATGGAGGAGGAGAAGGCTGAGGTGATGACGGCCATCCGCGGCGGGCCGAACTACCAATCACTTTGGGAGCGCAGAGAGCAATAGTCAAGGAAGAAAGCATTCCAGGGGTTTTCCGCCAGGGGCCGGCGTCCGGCCCCTTGTTTGCGCCGGAGGCGCCTTCGCCTCTGGCGGAAGTACAGGGTGTGTGATGACAAACAGAATCATTGACCTCAGAAGCGATACCGTCACCTTGCCCACGCCGGCCATGCGTCAGGCCATAGCCGAGGCTGAACTGGGCGACGATGTCTGGCGCGAGGACCCCACGGTCAATCGCCTGGAGGCCATGGCCGCCGAGAAGCTGGGCAAGCAGGCGGGTCTGCTTACGGCCAGCGGCACCATGAGCAACCTGGTGGCCTTGCTGACTCATTGCCAGCGGGGCTATGAGGTGCTCCTGGGCGATGAGGCCCATATCTTCCACTACGAGGTGGCGGGGGCGGCTGCCCTGGGCGGCCTGGAGCTGCGGACGATCCCCAACGATAGCGGCGGTCGCCTCCATCCCAAAGACGTGGAGGAGGCCATTCGCCTTCCCGACATCCATTACCCTCGTACGGGGCTCGTCTGCCTGGAGAACACCCACAACCGTTGCGGCGGGGCCGTTCTCAGCGAAGCCGACATGGAGGCAGTGGCTCAGGTGGCCCATCGCTGGGGCATTCCTGTCCACCTGGATGGTGCTCGCATCTTCAATGCTGCCGTGGCTCTGGGGGTGTCCGCGGCCGATCTGGCTCGCCAGGCCGACTCGGTGGCCTTCAGCCTGTGCAAGGGCCTGTCCTGTCCGGTCGGCTCCCTCCTCTGCGGCAGCAGCGAATTCATCGGGCGGGCGCGCAAGTATCGCAAGATGGTGGGCGGCGGCATGCGTCAGGCGGGCATCATCGCCGCGGCGGGCATTGTCGCTCTGGACAGCATGATCGACCGCTTGCAGGAGGACCACGACAACGCCAAGCTGTTGGCTCAGGGCTTGGCCGGCTTGTCCTCCCTCCGCCTGGATCCGGCGTCCGGGCAAAGCAACATGGTAAGCCTACAAGTCGAAGGCAGCCCTGCCCTCGAGTTCCAAGGCCGTCTGGGGCAGGCAGGCGTGCTGGTCACCTACATGGGTGGCCAGCGACTGCGCCTTGTCACCCACCACGGCATCGAGCGCGCCGATATCGAGGAGGCCGTCCAACGCATTCGAGCAGAGGCCAGCGCGTTGACATAATCACGCTTCGTCGTTGGGCGTATGGGGGTCGCGGTGGGTTTATCTCCAGAGGCAACCGATGCCGTGTTCGCGGGCATGGGTTTCGTAGGTTGTGAGGCGGGTGAGGTAGCGCCCGTCGTGGCGCGAGGCCTTGGCCAGTCCTTCGCTCACGAGGACAGCATCGAGCGATTGGCCGTCATTGGTGAAGACGTAGCGGAGCAGGCGTCCGTACTCGTCCTCATCGCGAGCGTCGGCGTCCAGCCTGACGGTCGTTCCCACTAGCTCGCGGTTTCTTTCTGTGGCCTCCTGGTAGCACTTCTCACCCTCTTCAGGGGCGTCGATGCCATAGTAGCGCACCTGCTGGCGCTTGCCGTCGATTCGGACATCTATAGTATCGCCGTCGATGACCTTCTCCACGGTGGCCGGCTCCAGCGACTGTGGGTTGGGGTGAAGCAAGGGGTGAGGAGTGGCTGTGGGTGTGGGTGTGGGGGTAGTGGTAGGGCTGGCAGTGCCTGCCGTCCCGCCGTCAGTGGTGAGCAGTTGGACAAAGCCGACGAAGGCTGCCAGCAGGATCAACAGGGGCCAGAGGATGGCAACCCTTCGCCTTAGTCGCAGCCTGGGCCAGGGGAAATATTTTGTCAAACGCCTCATCGTTCTAGGCCATTTTCGCCGGGGCGTGTTCTGCTGTCGTTCTGTTAGCACTTGACAGTAGTGCTATAATAATACGTTCTTCTGCCTCGGTCATGTCTAGCGTTTTGTTCGTCTCCAGCACCGGGAACGTTGGCCAGTCAGCTTGTCAGCACTTGGCCGCTAAAGGATATGACGTCGTTTTGGCCGCCAGCGCTACTGAAGCGTTGCGCAGTTTGCACACTTTGATGGTAGATGCCGTCATCTTCGACACCGCCGTGCCTGACATGTCTGCTCAAGACTTCTGCCATTGGCTGCGCCAAGACCCTCGCTGCGAAGACGTGCCCACCCTCTTTCTTGCGTCATCGTCCCTCAGATGGCTACCTGACTCAGTCCCTATGAGAATAGGTCGCGACACTCTGGTGGGCAAGCCCTTCCTCTGCTCGGAGGTTGAGCAGACTCTGAAGCGGCTGCTGGGACCGCCCACAGTGCCCACTCCGAAGACCCTGACTGTTGGTGACCTATCGCTGGATCGCAGCCTGTTTGCCCTGTCGAGCGAGGACGGCAGCGTAACCCTGACGCCCACCGAATTCCGCCTGCTGGAGTACATCATGGAGCGGCCGGGGACGGTGGTCACTGCTGAGGAACTGCTGGAGAAGGTCTGGGGCTTCTTCCCTCACACTGGCAGTGGCGACATAGTCCGTTCCCACATGCGCAATCTGCGGCGCAAGATTAGCAAGGTAGCGCAGGGGCGAGAAGTGATCCGCACCCTTCCCAGGCGCGGCTATCGACTTACCATCTAGGGGCGTTAGAGGCAAGCTTTCCTTGACTTTTCCTCAAGGCATCGCTATTCTCGCAATGGACCTGCCTGTCTAGCGGCAAGTGAGCGGGAGTAGCTCAGTGGTAGAGCTCCTGCCTTCCAAGCAGGTTGTCGCGGGTTCGATCCCCGTCTCCCGCTCCACCCGCTGTTAGACGTTACAACGCATGCAAGGTGAGGGCCGCCGAGGGGCGGCCTCGTGCTTTTCGGGCAGGTCGTCGGGGCTCGCTTGGTCTATTGCCACACAAACTCGGATCCGATCTGACGGAGCTTGAGTTGCTAGTTCACCGGAAGGATTCGGACATTTGATCCGGGAGTCGTGGATTCGAATCCCACCCGGCTGTCCAGGCGCCCAGATACGAGTCTGCCACAAGTCGCGCCTGGTCGATGCTCTTCGCGATGGTCGAAGGGCTGGCCCTTCTCGCTGAGCGCGACGAGGCTGCCGAGCTTCGACCCCTGGTCTGGAAGCCATCGATATCGGTGCCCTTGTACGCTGGGGGACCTGGGCGCTCCTTCGAACCGTCCCCACATCACGGCGGGCGCGACTATCCTTGAAGGGACTCGAGCTTCGTGGTAAATTGCCGTCACAAACAGGGCGTTGCAGCTTCGTGACCGCCTTCGGAATCATCAACTGCTTCGGTGATGGCCAGGGAGAAGGGATAGGGTTGTCGACAGGAGGTAGTTCCCTTTGGTAGCTACGAGGAAGGGCCCCCCGATTGCGGTCGATGCCGCAAGTTGCACGGGTTGTCTCATTTGCGAGCTCCGCTGCTCTCTCAGGTTCGAAAAGGCCTTCAATCCGTCGAAGTCTCAGATTAGAATCCGCAGGCTTGTCGGAGGCGACTGTGAATATGACATATCCTTCACGGACAGATGCGACAATTGTGGCATCTGCGTCAGGTACTGCCCCTATGGTGCCTTGATCCAGGAGGAGAAAAAGGAGACCGCCTAGGATGGAGATCCCCGGATACGCTGGCAGCATCCTGTACGTTGACCTGACCAGCGGGCGCACCAAGAAGGAGCCCCTCGCTCCAGGCCTGGCGAGGACGTTTATCGGCGGCCACGGCATCAACTGGAAGCTGGCCTATGACCTCATCCCTCCCGATGCAGACCCTCTGTCCCCTGAGAACGCGATCATCATAGGGGCCGGCCCCTTCTCGGGGACGCTGGTTCCTGGAGCCCCGGAGCTGGTCATCACCAGCAAACTCCCTCTCAGCGGCGGGTTTGGCACGAACGCTGGAGGAGGGCACTTCCCCCTTATGCTCAAATCATCGGGATATGACCACCTGGTGATCACCGGGAGAACGGAGAAGCCAACGTACTTGAAGATCCTGGACGATGACGTCGAGCTCTGCGACGCGCGAGACCTGTGGGGCAGAGACATCTTCGAGACGGTAGACGAGCTGCGCACCCGCTACGAACCGTGCAGCGTGATCCCTATCGGGCCATCGGGGGAGAAGCTGGTCAGGATCTCGGTGACCAGCATTGACAAGCTGGGCACGGTGGGGTTTGGCGGTCTTCCAGCGGTAATGGGTTCCAAGAACCTGAAGGCGATAGTAGCAGTCCAGGGCACCAGGGAGATAAGGGTGGCCCACCGCCTCAGGCTCCTGAAAGCGGTGGACCGGATGCTGGAACGGGTCATGAGTTACCGCCTGCGCCCGACCCTGCTGGAGGGCGGCACCTTCGCCATGAGTGCCAGCTGGCTCGGCATGGGCGGACAGGGCTGGGATGACATACATCGAGAGAGCAGGGAGACCCTGGCCTGCCCCAGTTGTCCCATGGGCGACAAGGAACGCCACCGGCTGACGGAGGGCGATTATTCCCCCATGGTGTCCTACAGCACCGACTTCATGGGAGAGTTCGAAGCCAGCGGCAAGACCCCTCTGGACAGCCATAACCGGGCCGTCAAGCGGCTGGATAGGTTCAACAGAAACGGGATTTGTCGGTTCCACTTTCGCGACGCGCTGGGGCTCATGACGTCCCTCTATCAGCAGGGGATCATCACCACGGAGGACACCGACGGCGTCGAGCTCAAGGGCGACTACGATACCACCCTCAGGCTCAT
Source organism: uncultured Dehalococcoidia bacterium (assembly GCA_964606995.1). Lineage (GTDB taxonomy): Bacteria > Chloroflexota > Dehalococcoidia > SM23-28-2 > SM23-28-2 > SM23-28-2. The sequence continues at coordinate 8,377 of CAZSHQ010000002.1, forward strand.
CGACATGACCGCTCGCAGGGAGGGCTTCGGCGACCTGCTGGCCGAAGGCGCCCTGCGAGTAGCTCGTAGAATCGGCAGGGGCGCCGAGGAGCACGTCATCCACATCAAGGGGTGCTCCCCGTACATCGACCCCAGGATCGACAGCTTCAATACCATGGCCTTCGCCCAGCTAGTGCACCCTGGACGTCCCCACTACGCCTGCGGAGGCATCGGCATCTACATGCCAGAGCGGCCTATCGATCTCTTCGTCAGACACGCGGGAAGGATTGGAGTTCCTGACGAAGCGATCAGACGTATCTTTGGCCCCGCCTCCTTTAACGTGGGCAGACTCACCAAACACGCTGAGGACTGGTTCTCCCTTTTCAATTGTCTTGGCCTGTGCCATCGCGTATACATTAGCCGCTTCCACAGCATCGAAGGCGTGGTGGAGTTGTACTCGGCCATTACCGGGATCGAGACCACGGCGGCCGAGCTGCTGAAAGCCGCGGAGCGAGCCTGGAACATGTCTAGGCTTCTCAATGTTAGAACCGGGTTTGGCCGCAAGGATGACACGCCCCCCAGGGGCTGGTTCACACCGCCGGCGGCGGGAGACAGAGAATACCCGCTGAGGGACTACTTTGGAGCCGCTAGTTTTACCAGGGAAGATGTGGAGGGAGTCCTGAACGACTACTACGATGAAAGGGGTTGGGACAAGGAGAGCGGTATTCCGACCCCGGAGAAGCTGAAGGAATTAGGACTGGAGGGTTACCAGCCATGAAGTATTCGGTTTGCCCTCCTGGCTTGTGAGCCCGAGAGTGAGGGGCTGACGCCAGCCAGCAAGAAAGCGGCAGAGGGCAGTGACCGCCGTATCAGAGAGACCTGAGGTATGTATGTCGTCAGCGCTTTTCGGACTTTCTCGCCGTACGGTGCCAAGACTTCATCCGCATCCGGATGGTTGATGCGCCGAGCCACTTGGGCCAGCCTTGAGGCTGTAGGGTACTGCTCACACCATCCCTCTGCGCACCACGTCGTGATTGACAATCCGCGCCACCTGGCGGCCCTGATCGCCTCCCGGTGATCGCCTGCTTCTCAGGCAGGTGCTCTAGAACCACAGAAGATTGCACGAGGAAACCCGGGCGGCTCACGGTTCGTGCATCGAATGTTTCGTGCCCTGAAAGCGTCACGCTCAACAGTTCCAGCCGTAGTGGAGATGGATGATGTATCATCGGAGAACCTGTGCCCCGTCGATGGATCCGTCCCGTTGTAGCGATTGAGGTGCCAGTCGAGATTCCGATCCGTTACTCTGGCCTGCACGTCTGGGATGGTGATCTTGTCAACCCGACGCCACCAGTTGCATTTGAGACCCTCGCGACGTACGATTTTATGTGTTTCCTTGTCGTTGATTTCACCCACGCCCTTCAGAATGTGCTGAAGGTACATCGGCCTGGACGAGGGACATCCCACGCTCGGGTGGAGGATGTGTGAATGTTGTTCCGTCCTGGGCACCAGAACTCTCAGAACTCACAGAGGCGGCGCAGGGGCCGGCTATTGACGGGCCTGGGCGCAAGACGGGCTTCCAGTGTTTCGGCGCCAGACTCTTGTTGTGAATAGCCCGTTCCGGGCGTCAGCTATGATCATTGCGAGCTACCACCGGAGGTATGAGGATGATAGGCCCGTCTGACAATTGCCCGACGCATCTCATCCCTGACGCCCCCGCCGATGAGGACGCTTTTGGGCCGCATAGCCGAGTAGCGAACGCGATAGCCGACCTGGTTCGTTCGGAAAGGGGCGGCAAGACGATAGGCCTTGAAGGCGGCTGGGGGTCTGGCAAATCGACGGTCGTCAACCTCCTGAGAAGCGAGCTTGAGTCCGAGCCTAACATAGCGGTTGCGGTTTTCGACGCGTGGGCGCACCAGGGTGACCCCTTACGCCGAACATTCTTAGAGCGGTTGATCGCTGTCGTTCTTGAGAGGAAGTGGGCTGATCGTCGCAGATGGACAAAGCGTGCGGAAGAGTTAGCTAGGCGGCGCAGGATCACAGAGACAAGAGACGTAGCTCGGCTCACGTTGTTTGCGAAGTGCCTAAGCGTCGCGATGTTCTTGGTGCCCCTTGGCATGAGCCTTCTCGCGGTCGGCCTATCCGAGGGCCTCGGGGCAGCAGTAGTCGCAGGAGCCGCGCTGAGCGCGACACCGCTTCTCGTCATTGGCACTTGCGTCGCACGATCGATCGTTCCGACCCAGTTTGGAGCCAAGAAGGAGAACGAGGAAGGCGACGGCTGCTGGGCAATCTTCGTCGGTCGACAGGTCAAGGAACAGAGGACTGAGACCTTTGAGACCCCTGATCCCACATCGGTCGAGTTTCGGCAGACATTCTTGGAGCTCATGAACAGTGCGCTGTCCAATGAGGACCGCAAGCTGATGCTGGTTCTTGACAACCTTGACAGGGTGAATCCGGGCGACGCGCTAACCATCTGGTCAACGCTGCAGACATTCGTTCAGCACAGCGAAGACTTCGATCCGAAGTGGTTCGACAGACTGTGGGTGCTAATTCCTTACGACCGCGACGGCATCCGCCGGCTCTGGGAAAAGCAACGGCAGGTCGATGCTGAATCTCAGGCTCAGGAAGAAGGTGCCCAAGCTGGGACCGCTTCCACATTCCTGGACAAGAGTTTGCAGATACGATTTGAGGTACCCCCTCCAGCTTTGTCGGATTGGCAGGGCTACCTCCTGCGGCTGTTGGTACAGGCCCTGCCCAATCATGAGCCTGACGAATTCCATGCCGTCTACGTTGTCTATGCTCTCTACCCGGCCCACCGGGGGTCCAGGCCAACACCCCGAGATCTCAAGCTATACGTCAACAGGATAGGTGCCCTCCACCGCCAGTGGCAGGACAGATTCCCACTACAGCACCTCGCCTACTACTCCTTGGTCTGGCGAGATGGCAGGAACGTGGAGGAAGGACTCCAGCGGGGCACCATGCCGGAGCGAGAGCTGAAGTCTGTCCTTGGCGAAGGGATACAGGATAACCTGGCAGCCCTCAGGTTCAATGTCGAGGAGATCGAGCGAGCGAGGCAGCTCCTCTTGGTCGGTCCGATAAGGGAAGCCATCTTGTCTGGAGACGGCGACTCGTTGAGGGAAGCCGCGGAGGCCAACGCGATAGGATTCTGGCCGGTGTTGGAGTGGATGCTGGGCGCTGGAGAGGTCCAGTTCGAGTCTCCTGCGGTGCTGGCTAAGGCTGGCGTGTGTTTCTTGAAGAGCGGGTTGTTTGGCGGAGACCTAACGACGGGCATGAGAAACATACTCGCCCATCTTCGCAATCAAGCCAAGGAAACGGAGGAGTGGGCACCCTTCGACGCCGACATGGCCGAGGGAATCGCGTCGATGCTGGAGTTGCTTCGCGTCGATGCCCAATCAGCACGCATCTTTCTTGACCCCATCACGAAGGCTGGGATTGGAGAGGGGGACGGGAAGGTAAGTCCCTCCGCGTGGGTGGACGGAGTGCTGCTGATTCTCAGAAAGTTGGAGTCGTTGGGCCTGAATCTTCCTGACGTTGTGGAGAAAGGCCTGACAGTTCCAGCTGATTCAGTCAACTGGGTGCAGGTATGTGATCGTCTCGTACAGGAGGATGGCGCCGGACACTTCTGGCCGCTACTACGGCCCAAGGCGTCCGTGAAGAGCATCTCTGAAGCCGTTTCTGAGGCCGTTGGCGGCGGTACTGCTTCGGAACAGCACGTGAATACAATCCGGGTCACCAACGTGACTGTTGAGAATGCCTCGTGGGGCACCTCGGTCGATTCGATCAAGGATAGGCTCCAGGGCGGAAGCTCTTTGGCTTCTGGGGAGCTGCGTGTCTTGCTTGAGGCCGTATGGACGATTCGGAAGGAGTATGGTCCCACCGAAGACGTGATCAGAGAGCTGGCTACAAAGGGTCACATCCTTCATCATCTGAATCAGGCCGCTTCCGAGAGCGACGCCAATCCGACCGCGTGGTGCATATTTACCATCCTGGACGGCGATCCCACAGGTGCGGAACAGCCAGCGGTTGGGAATTCAGCGGCTGGTCATGAGCAGTTGACTAACATTCTAACTTCACCTCAGAGCCACACTGCCGTAATCGTGCTGCTTGCCTTCATTGTCGCCGAGTCGTCCAAATCCGAGCTTCTGTTTCGCATCCTTGAAAGCAGGCCGAACGCGAAAGAATTCGTTGTGCTTACTCTACAGGTCATCTTTGATGGCCCCGCCAGCAACCGTATCTTCACCTCAGAATTGATGCTCGAGCAATGGTCCTTGTTGAAGGAGGAGTTGGACGATGAACAGGAGAGGTTTCGGCCCTTGGTACAGCGGCTCGTGGCCGAAGGTGATCTCGTCAGGCGGGTTTGCGAAGATGAGTTTGATCCAGGCAATGCGGGACTCTACGCGGAGTTGGTAGCAGCAGGCGCATGCAAGGACGCAGACTTCCGGCAGTGGTGTACGGAAGCACTAGGTCGGATCGAACGGGAGAGATGGGCCGAACACCTCGCCAATGGAGACGAGGTCCTCCGTTTCATCACTGAGCTGGCTAACGAGAAGGTAGACTTGAATCTAGGGGTCCACTATCTAGACGCGCTCGGCGATTTTGCTGACGTGGTGGCCCGAGGGCAAGCGCCGGGTTGGTCATTCGAACCTTCTTGGGCGAAGATAATCGGGCAGCTATCAGGAGAGCGCAGAGAGCTTCTAGGGAGAAGGGCTTTGCAGGCTGCAATAAACGCGGGCGGTAATCCCGCTGAACCCTTCTTCAGTCTCTTCGGCTCTGAGATCTCAGTCGCCGACGTGAACGGCAACAATGACTCGGTCGACCGGTTCCTCTCCGTGCTTCTCGATAAACAGAGCCCACCTGGTCTCTGCTGGATGGCGGGCCTCCTCGAGGGACAGCCACGCCTTCTTGAAAAGCACCCTGATAAGGCGGGAGTAGCCGCGTTCATGGAACGCGTCGAGCACGCTGTCTCACAGCCGCCTGAGGGAGAGGCGGGTGACTGCCTGAGGAGGATCGCGGACGCTCTGCACATAGAGACTCCTCCGCCAGGCGAAGGCGAGAAGAAAGGCGGTGAATAAGGCAGCGTCTTTCGTGAATCAGGCGTGGTAAGGGCGAGGTCTATCGGTCGGTGGTCAGATAAGGAAGATCGCATGACGCTCCACGATGAGCTTCTGCTCCGCGGGCAGGCTCTCTCCGACCACAGGACGTGGCACAGGGGGAGTCGGGAGGCTGGCGGTTTGTACATTCAAAGATTGGGCGAAGCAGGGAACCCCACCGCGACGTAGCGTTGCAGGATCTCCCCAGAACATTTATACTAAGTGGCGAGCATCAATCCGCTGAATTGCCTGGCAGCTGCCGGTTCTAGGGCAAGGTCATGATACGCGACCCCCTTTACAGCGCCATTGAGGAAGGGCTCTCGAAGCCCCTCGACTGGGCCGCATTCGAAGCGTGCGCTGAGTCCCTGCTGCGGCCAATCTATCCAACGTTGGTGCCTGTCCCCGGAGGGGGCGACGCCGGTATAGACGGATATGCCGCTGAGCTTGATGCCCCACCGATTGTGCTGGTCACCACAACCGCGCAAGACGTAGAGCGAAACCTCCGCACGAACCTGGAGAGTCATGTCAAATCGGGCGGACGGGCGCGGACGGCACTACTTGCCACGAGCCAGTCCTTGGGAGGCCGCAGGCGCGTGAGCCTCCAGCAGAGGGCGTCCGAATTGGGTTTCGACCTCATCCAGATTTTCGACAGAGTTTGGTTCGTTGATGAGCTCTACCGGGATCCGAAATGGCGAAGGGACTTGCTCGGGATTCCCGGCGAACAACCAGCGCTCTCGGTCATTCCACCAAGTACGCGACCGACAATCCTGCTCTCACTCGTCGGGAGAGAAAGAGAATTCAATGCCCTCCGCTCGGTGACAGGTGACGTGGTGGTGTTCGGAAAGCCCGGCATAGGCAAGACCGCAGTGCTTCGACAGCTTGCGCTCGAGGGTTGGGGCCTTTTCGTGGTCGACGACTCCAGCGAGCGACTTCCAGATGCCATCCGAGAGCAAAGGCCGCTGCGGATCATCGTTGACGATGCGCATTTTGACCCTCCCAGGCTCTCTAAGCTGCGCCAACTCCGTGAGGCAATCGGTGGTGACTTTGACATTGTGGCGGTGACCTGGCCAGGGGCGCAGGCTAGTGTCGAGTCACACCTTGCTTCGGCTTGCTCCCTGGAGATCGGCCCTCTTACTCGTGATCAGGTGGTTCAGGTGATCGAGGAAGTGGGCATAAGGCGGCCAAGCAGTTTTCAACGGGTGATCGTCGATCAGTCTCTAGGCCGCCCAGGACTCGCGGCAACCCTGGCGTTGCTTGCTCTCAATGGTAAGGCACGCGAAGTTGCAGTGGGTGAGGCGCTCCTGCAGGACACCCAGGTGACATACCGGCGCATACTTGGCGATCAGAGCGCCGCCGTACTGGCAGTCATAGCGCTCAGCGGAGACTCTGGTGTTGATGTGGACACGATTGGAGCCGCCCTGAAGCTTGACCTTGCCTTCACTCACACGTTGGTCAAGGGTCTTGCATCTGGCGGCACGATTGACGAGGCACGAAGGGGAGGCGGCCGCCTCATCGTGCAACCGGAATCCTTGCGATATGCGCTGGTAAGGGAGATGTTTTTCAGTGTGGGGGCACTGCCTCTACGAACTGTCCTGGATGCTTTTGACGATCGTACAGTTGCTATCGTTCCCCTGGTTGGGGCGGGCCATAGAGGAGCAGACCTCGACCAGAAACTGATGCAGTCTCTGGTTGAGCGCAGCAGTGACCCTAGGACCTTCCCCGCTTACGCGTCTCTGGGTGAGGCGGAAGCCCTGTTTGCGCTGTCGGTGGCACCCGGCAGCGCACTTGAGATCGCGAAGGCGGCCCTTCCCCATTCACCCAAGATCGGTTTCCGAACACTAATGGAGCGGGCCGTCGGAGATAGGAGACCGAAGCATAGTCACCCAGACCATCCGATGCATCTGATCCAGGGCTACCTTGCTCAGCCGTCGGGCAGGCTCGAACACAGGTGGGAACTGGTTAGAGTTGTGTCTCAATGGGTGAGCGAGAACATGGACCCCGATGTTGCCTTGGAGGCTCTGTGCTGCGCTCTCAATCCTGGACACGAGACGACCACCTTAGATCCTGGCGAGGGCCGGAAGGTAACGATCTGCAGTGGCATCCTGCCGGTTGAGAGCCTCAAGAAGATAACGGAACTCTGGAGGGAAGCGCTCCAACTGATCACGGCGATTCGGTGCCGGAGCTACGTGCCTCTGCTCGAAGTCCTCGGCTACTGGGTCTTTCCCAGCAGGGTGACGTTCAGCCCTACAACCCCTGATGAAGAATACAACTTCATGAGGAAAGAGGCCGTCCGGCTCATCCGCCAACTGGCGAAGCGATTTCGATGGCACAGAGGTGTCATCGCGCAGCTGGCGACGTTGGCGGAGCAGGCTGACCTAGCCGTCAAAGTGCACACGGACAGCGAGTTCGATATCTTCTTTCCAGAGCCCGATCTGAGACGGTACGGATCAGACTGGCGCGCGGCTGAACAGAGTCAGCTCGATGCCGCACGTCGGCTCGCCGAGTCCATGCAAATGCTTGCGCCTGAGGAAGTAGCTAGTCGCATCGCCGCAGCCGAGAGGGAAGCCACCCAGGCAGGGATCACCTGGCCACGGTTCACGCCTAACGTCTGTGCCTACCTCGCCGAACATACCGCCAAGCCGCATGAATTCGCCAGCGCCTTCCGCGATGCTGCTGCCCCCGAAGACCTGCTAGTGCCGTTCCTGTCGGCTATGGCAAAACAGCGGCCCAAAAGCTGGGCTGAACTGCTTTCTGAATTCCTTCGACATGAAACGTATTGGAGGTCGGCCGTAGCCGTATGCCTGACGCAGCCGGTAGGCGAATCGCTGCAGACGCAGGCCATCCGCCAGTGTGATGCAAGCTTCGTGAACTACCTGAGAGTCATGATCGCGCGTGACGAGCTCGATACTGGTGCGTTCCCCGGTTTGCTCGACCACGCCAATCCGGCGGTCGCCCGGACAGTCGCGATCGAACTTCGAACAGGTGGCCGTGAGCTCCCACCCGAAACTCAGGAGAAATGGGAAGCTGCGATCATTCGTTGCCCTGCGGATGACCACTGGTATGCGACGATTCTGAAGTCGCGTCATTCTCTGCTCGTGAGCTGGGTGGAGGCCTGGTTAGAGCGACAGATTTCGGCAGAGCCCACGTACGAGCACATTCCTGACTCGTTGCTGGACGTCATAGGAGACCTGCCGGCTGAACTCAAGGCGCACCTTCTTGGTCGCATCCCGGCGAAGCCGTACAACCCTTACATCGCCGCCTTGGTGGCTCGCCTGGTGGGAGACGACGACAGGCTCGCCGCAGCTTTGTTTGGCCGGTCAGAGCTGAAGCGGTATCATGAAGCGGCCCTCATCGGTCAGCCAACGTCGTCGTGGTTGAAGCGGGCCATCGTGGCCCTGAACCATGGCTGGTCCCCTGAACGCACAATAGCGGCATGCACTAGCGGATTCTCCATGTGGTCTGGTTCGGAAGCCGCACACTGGGACGGTTGGGTCAAGGACTTCGAGAAACTTGGTCATAGCCGTAAGCGCGATGCCAGGCTGCTTTCTCAGGCTGGAGTGGCCCACTATAGCAAGCTTCGAGACGGAGCTGCGGAGAGGGAACGGCACGAGGCTGTCTACGGTTTGTCCTAAGCTCCACCATACTTGGGCGCACTGGGGACGCTATGGCTCCGGTGCACCCGCCGGGTCTGCCCGAATCGTTTCGAAGCCCTCCAGCGCCGCGCGCAGGTCCTCGACGATTTCCTACGCTATCGCCTCTGGATCCCCGAGGTTGGTGGAGTCCTCCAGGCGCTCGTCCCCCAGCCCCTTAACAGGGACGCACCCGTGGACTATAATCATGTCGCTCTAATACCTCTTTTGGGAGGAACAACTTGGTAGACGACATCCGCTACGGCCCGGACAACCCTCACCCACTTTCGACCCGCAAGACTGAGTTGGTCTGGGAGGGCAAGTACGACGAGTACGGCAACCGGCGCGAAGTGGACATTGCTGGCTGCGCCATGCCGTTGCAGAAGATTGAGACGGTGGACGAGCCCCGCTCGCGCGCCGAAGGCCAGCAGCTGCGATTTGACACAGAGAAGGCCCACCGAGACGACTTCCGCAACATGCTCATCTGGGGCGACAACAAGCTGGTCATGGCGTCTCTGCTGAAGGACTTCAAGGGCAAGATCGACCTCATCTACATAGACCCACCGTTTGATGTGGGCGCTGACTTCACTATGGATGTACTGATAGGCGACTCAAGGGAATCAGTGGAAAAGGATCAGTCTGTCCTGGAAATGGTCGCCTATCGTGACATGTGGGGCAGAGGCGTGGACTCGTACCTTCAGATGATGCACGACCGACTGCTGTTGATGAAGGAATTGCTTGCAGAGCACGGGAGCATTTACGTCCACTCGGACTGGAGGGTGGCCCACTACGTCAAGCTCCTGCTCGACGAGATCTTTGGCGGCGACCAGTTCCTGAATGAAGTTGCGCGACAGAAGACCATGTCCAGGAAGGCCCAGTCGCGGAGCTTCGGGAATATGCACGACACCGTCTTCTTTTACAGCAAGGGAGCGAACTACAGGTTCAACCCCCAGGTCGACCCTCGAGAGGAAAGGGCTCGTGAAGTGCGTTTCCCCGAGGTAGAAGAACAGACTGGTCGCCGCTACGTCTGGGACAACTTCACTCAGGCCGGGGACGGCCCGCCTCGGCGGTTCGGTGACCGGGTGCTGGCGCCGCCTCCAGGCAAGCACTGGATTTGGTCACAAGAGCGCATCGACGAGGCGTGGGCAGAGGGCATCATTCAAATTCGCGGCAACATGCCCCGTCTGAAGCGGTACGAAACCGAGGGTTTGTTTGCGGGCGACCTTTGGGTGGGAAAGGAATGGGTCATCCACTCACAAAGCCAGGAAGCTACCGGCTACGACACGCAAAAGCCCGAGTCCTTGCTTGAGCGCATCGTGAGCGCGTCCTCCAACGAGGGCGACCTTGTAGCTGACTTCTTCTGCGGGTCCGGCACCACATTGGCCGTCGCGGAAAGACTTGGCCGCCGATGGATTGGCTGTGATTTCGGACGGTTTGGCGTCCATACGTCTCGCAAGCGCCTCATCGATTTGCAGCGCCGTCTTCACGGGGACGGCAACCCCTACCGTTCTTTCGATGTCTACAACCTTGGCCGCTACGAGCGCCAGTGGTGGCAGAAGGAGAGCCTGAGAGACGCTGACGGCGAACACCGTCGAGTAGTGCTGGAGTTCTACCGCGCCGAGCCCTTGGAATCGTCGCCATCTCCTCTCCTACACGGACGCAAGGGACAGACATTGGTGCACGTAGACACCATCGATACGATACTCACTCGGGACGAGGTCACGGCGGTAGCAGTCGCAGCGAAGGAGGCGGGAGCACGGGAGGTCGCCTGTCTGTCCTGGGAGTTCGAGATGGAGCTCCGGCTCACCTGCAACCGTCTGGAGCAAGAGCTGAGCGTGAAGATCAAACTCATTCCAATACCCTGCGAGATCATGGAGAAGAACCGCAAGGAGCCGCCGCCGTTCCTTGAGGTCGCCACGCTCGAGGCCGAGCCGGTCATGCGCGACATCGGTGGCCAGAAGCGGGTAGACATCAAGCTCACCCGATTTCTGCCGTCTTTGGCGGAGGTTCCCACCAAAGAGCTAGAGGCGCTCAAGGAGCGCGCCATCAACAGCGGCTTTGATTTCATCGACTTCTGGGCGGTGGACTTCGACTATAGGCATGGGGAACCGTTCAATCACCACTGGCAGGCCTACCGGACTCGCAAGAATCGCCTCCTCCCCACCGTCTCTGACCTGGCGTACGAATACTCAACGCCCGGCCCGCATACCGCCTGCGTCAAGGTGGTGGACGTCTTCGGCTGCGACACATCCATAACCGTCAAGGTACCTCTGTAATGAGCGTCATCGTCAACCCCGAAGCGCTGGAGCCGCTGTTCGCTCCTTGGGAGATTCCAACCCTTCACCGTGTGCGGGCGAAAAGAGAAGGCGAACCCGCTGAGGCGGTGAAGGGTCGCCGTCCCAGCTCCATCGTCATCGCCCAGAATCTTCGCGAGGCGGTGAGTGACTGGCGTCAGGCGGAATACGGTGGAGCCTCCGACACGACGCGCGAACTACTAATGCACTGGTTCGAGCGCGATCACATGGTCTCTGGGCCTGATGGGCAGGACGTACCCTTCCGCTACTACTTCTGCCAGCGGGAGGCGATCGAGACCGTGATCTACCTGGTGGAGGTACGCGGCCTGACTTCCCTTTCGCAGATCACCGCCGAGTTTGGCGGCCCTGGCGCGGTCACAGCGGCGCTCGGCATCGCGCCAGAGGAGGACCTTTGGCCGAGGTATGCCTTCAAGGTGGCCACCGGTGCGGGCAAGACGAAGGTCATGAGCCTGGCCATCGTGTGGAGCTACTTTCATTCCTTGCGGGAGTCCGGCTCGAAGATGGCTCGGCACTTTGTGGTCATCGCTCCCAACCTCACAGTCTACGAGCGCCTGAAGGAGGACTTCGGCGACGGCAAGATTTTCGACTCAGATCCCCTGATTCCAGACGCATGGCGCGGAGACTGGAACCTTTCGGTAGTGCTGCAGGACGAGGCGACTGGCGCGGCCACGGGAGGAGTTCTTTACCTCACGAATATCCACCGCCTGTACGACGTCAGCAAGCGTAAGAGGAAGGAACCCGAGACCTACGCCTGGATGGGGCCACCAGTTTCGAAGGCGACAGCGCTGGACACCGGCGAAGCGTTGCGGGAGCGCGTCACCTCTCATCGTCGAGTCATGTTGCTCAACGACGAGGCCCATCACGTCTGGGACCCTGACTCGGCCTGGAATGAGGCCATCTCCTATTTGCACGAAACGCTGCAGAAGCGGACAGGTGAGGGTCTCGTGGCCCAACTCGATTTCTCCGCCACACCGAAGGACAACAAGGGCAACATCTTCAAACACGTAATCTGCGATGCCCCGTTGGGAGAGGCAGTTGACGCGGGAATCGTCAAGACACCCGTCTTAGGCCGCGGCCAGAAGCTCGTCGAGCGGGTTGACCCGAACGCGGCCTACAGGTACGAGAACCATCTAACGCTCGGGTATCTTCGCTGGGTGGAGTCGAAGAAGGAGTGGGAGCGCAGTGGGAAGAAGCCCCTGATGTTTGTCATGACCGAGGACACTGAGGCGGCCGATCAGATTGCCCGCCGCCTCAATTTTGATCCGATCTACGACGAACTGAACGGTAAGACAGTCAATCTCCACACTAACCTCAAGGGCAAGATCAAGTGGATGGGCGGAAAGGCGAAGGGTTATCCCGTCTTCCATGAGAGCGAGAGTGAGATCAGCGACGATGACCTCAAGGAGCTGCGGAGGCTCTCGCGTGAGCTTGACCAGAACGCCAGCCCCTACCGCTGTATCGTTTCCGTACTGATGCTGCGGGAGGGCTGGGACGTACGAAACGTTACGACCATCGTACCCTTGCGCCCGTACACTTCGACAGCCAACATCCTCCCGGAGCAGACACTGGGTCGCGGGCTGCGGCGGATGAACCCGTCGGGTCAGGTCGCGGAGGTCGTCACCGTCGTTGAACACCCAGCATTCACAAGCCTCTACAAAGAGCAACTCAGCCAGGAGGGGCTTGATATCGTCGTTGTGGACGCCGACAAGGTACCGCGCACGACGGTGACCATCTTCCCGGACGAAGTGAACAAGGATGTTAAGGCCCTAGACCTTCTGATTCCGCGCCTTACTCCGGCTTACCGTATTGTGCCAAAGCTCGATGATTTCACGTTCGACGACGTCACGAAGCAATTCGCCGGTTTCCAACCGCTCCCTCTAGGCGAACCCACCACCCGCGAGCTCAAGTACGAGGGCCGCCACCTCTTCACGAATGAGATCGTCGAGGAGATGACTGTGAACCTACCGCTCTTGGAAAACGGTTGGGGCGCCGTTTCCTTCTACCGTGAGGAGCTGGAGCGCATCACCAGGATCAGGGGTACTCACCGAATACTTGCTCCCTTAATCCAGCGCTTCCTGGAAGAGACCCTATTCGGCGAGCGAGTGGAGCTGAACGACCCTCGCCTCGTCGCGCGTTTGGCCGACGGAGACGTTAGGGAATACATCCGCGCCACGTTCGTACCCCTGATTCGCGCAAGAACAACGCTGACGGAGGAGCGTGTCTCGGCGTCGGAACCACAGTCTGTGTGCACTTGGCGACCATTCCAGGTCACACATTCAGAGCGCCGCCCGACAGAGGAAGCAGCAAGGACGCCGTTCAATCTGGTTCCCTGCAACCGCGAGCTTGAAGTGGCTCTGACTCACTTCCTGGACAACGCCCCCGACGTGGCAGCGTTTTGTAAGAATGCTGGACCACAATCACTCCGGATCGACTATTTGGCGGCTGGGGGCCGTCTGGCCTTCTACACCCCAGATTTCATCGTCCGCATGGTAGATCGCAGCTATCTTTTGGTTGAGACCAAGGGCCGCGAAGACATGGATGTCCCGCACAAGGCAAGAGCGGCGGTTGCTTGGTGCAAGGCGGCGTCTGGCAAGGCTGCCAAGTGGCAGTACCTCTATGTGCCCCAAGGAGTGTTTTCTGAGGTCGCTGGCAACACTGTTGCAGAGCTGTCGCGATCATGTGCGCCAACACTGGCAGGCATACTTCAGGAAGCCGTGGGGCCACAGCTGGCATTGCCCCTCTTTGAGGCGGAGGAGACACCAGCTCTTGCAGTAGAGGACTTCATCCCCGTTGCCACGTTGGAGGGCCTGCCTCCCCGGTGCCGCAAGTCCGTGGAGCAGGCCATAACCCTCTTCCGCTTTCTGGAAAAGAAGGAGTCCGCAACGTTCGGCCCCGTGTTTCAACCCCTACTTGGCCCGCTAGACGAGGCAGCGACAGCGCTAATCGTCGAAAGGCTGTCTCCACACGTCCCGGCCAATCCGCAGGAGCAGAAAGCTTTCTTTGAGCCGTACTACGGGAACCTCAAGAAAACGGACGTCGAATACCACGACCGCCATGCGAAGAACCTCAGGCGCACGCTCATCTTCATGAATGGTCTGATGCCTCTCGGTCTCCTGGAGTTCTGTCTAAAGTACTGCGGACAATCACATGACGTGGTCGGCATATTTGGAGCAGTCCGACAGAACTTCGCGGACTTGGCGGATGGGCCACTGCTGGATCAGACAGCGGCAATCTACGAGTTCCGCAACACCTACATCGCCCACGTGAACGTTGAGTTGACTGACCGGGCGCTCGCCGCCGCCGGTCTAAAACAGTGGATTAGTGGGCTTGCAGGCTTACATCACGCGCTTCGTTCGGACAGGTAGGATTATCCGGAAGCCCTCAGGGAACTCTAACATTCGCTGGTCGCCAGTTCCGCAACGTCGCATATTGGAGGGTATCGGCCCTTCAGCGATCTCCTGCTCCGTCGGCAGGAGATCGCGCACGCCTCTCGGCCTGCCCCGTCGCAGTCTGCTCGCTCAACTCCGGTCCTGACGTGATCCGACGGACGGGGCGTGCCGACGATGAGGGTTGAGGACCTCAGCAAGTGAGCTGTCTATGTCTAGCTACATATCGAAGATACACCCTATGCAGGATCGTGAGCTAAGAGCATTGGGGAGGCGCACTGTCGCATGCCTCGGTCACACTAACCACACGATGGCGTTGGGCAGCCGCGCCAGCCTTATTCCAGTTCCTGTTCTTCGAACACGTATAGCGGGCCGAAGTACTCGAACCTGGCCTTCCCATCCTCCACGATAACCCGGAGCATCCTGCCGGTCTGGAGGCCGATGTGGTCAGTGTCACTGAAGCTGACGTTAACTTCGTCCAGGAGCAAGTCGCTGTGCCAGTCCTGAATAGATTCGACGGCGTCCATCAAGCCCTCGCGGGTCAGGTTGTCGCAGGTTCTGGTGAGGGCTTCCACTGCCAGTTCGCCCACCAACTGGCCATAGATGGAGAAGTTGGTGGGCGCGGGCCCGCCGTACTCCCTCATGAGCTCATAGTGTCTGGCCACTGCCGGGTCTTCCTTCATTGTGGCCAGCTTGAAGGCCTGGAAGGTGATGGCTCCGTCCAGAAGCTCGGGCGAGACGAACTGGAACATGATATCGTCTGCAGAGGTGTAGCTCATGAAGACTTGAGGATGCCAGCCGAGGCGGTCGGCCTCCTTGATGGCCTGACCAACCTGGCCGGGGCCGGTGAGATAGGCGGCCACGGTGGCGTCAGACTTGTGCATGTTAGCCACTTGGGACCTGATCGAGATGTCTGTGAGCTCGAAGCTCTGCTCGGTGACCAGTTCGTTCTTCTCAGGGTCGAGTCCCAGCTTCAGGCCCGCTAGCTCGTCCCAGCCCTGCGGGCCATTCTCGTAGAGAGCGGCCACTTTCTCGTCCGGCAGGTTCTCAGAGATGTACTGGCCCAAGAAGGTTCCCTCGACGGTGTAGCTGGGGATCAGCGTGATGGTCCAGGGATGACCCTGGGGGTCGATACCGAATCGGTGAGCTCCTGCCGACACCAGTATGTCGGGCACGCCCTTCTCGTTGACGTAGTCCCAGGCGGCGGCTTCAGGGTCGTCTCCCAAAGAGCCTACCAGGGCGAAGACTTGGTCTCGCTCCACCAGTTTGCGTGCGGCCTCGAGGCCCTGCGCCGGGTCATTGTTGTTATCTTCCATCTTGTAGACGATCTTGCGACCGCAGACGCCCCCCTGGGTGTCGTTGATGTAATTGAAGTAGGCTTGTGTGGCGTCGGGGATCATGCGGAAGGCGGCACCGAAAACTCCGGCAAGGGGGACATGGGCACCGAGGACTATCTCTGTGGCCGTGATGCCCGGCACTTCCGTCGTTGGCGTAGTGGTGCCGGTCACCGTGGCCGTGGGCGTGCCGGCAGGAGTGGGGGTCGCCTCCTCGTCTTCCTGTGCGCAGGCCACTGCTAGGGCCACCAGCAGTGCCGCTAGGGCGAGGAAGATCGGCCAGCATTTGCCTAGCCTCTGCACGGCTGCATCACCCCCTTCTTCATCCCCTTGTTGTCGGCATGGTGAACAATCTGGGCAGGCCCCATCCTACCCGCAGGCGTGAGGGTTGGCAAGGGAAGAGACTAGCGCATTGGCGGCGCGAACCACACCATCGACACATAGTGTGCGGTCGTCCGCCATGCGCAACAACTCTGCAAGTGCTCAGCGAGTTACGCGTCCGTGCGGGCCGGGCTTAGCTCAGCCACCGCCTCCTGGCATACCACCCGCCTGCGGTGAGGAGAGCCAGCGTCGGTGCCGGTGCCGGCAGCGACGCTCGTGGGCTTCGTGACATCCCGACGGTGGCTACTGCTCCTCGATGGTGACGGTGATCATCTTGTCGCCGGGGCTGGTGGCGGTGGCTGGATCGCGGGGTGTCAGGGATTCCGCTACGTCCATTCCCTCCATTACCTCTCCAAAGAGGGTGTAGCTGCCGGTCAAGGGAGCGCAATCCGGGCTACCCTCCTGAGGCTTGAGGCAGATGAAGAACTGGCTTCCGGCGCTGTTGGGCTGCTGGGTCTTGGCCATGCCTACCGAGCCCTCTTTGAAGGGGCGGTCGCCGAACTCGTCGGGGATGGTGTAGCCGGGGCCACCGCCGCCGGCGCCCGTGGGGTCGCCCCCCTGAGCCACGAAGCCGGGGATCACCCGGTGGAAAGTGAGGCCGTCGTAGAAGCCCTCCCGGGCCAAGAAAACGAAGCTGTTGACCGTCTCCGGGGCGATGTGCGGAAAGAGCTGGATGCGGATGGTGCCCTTCTCCGTCTCTATGGAAGCGAAGTAGGTCTTCTCCACGTCTATGGTCATCGGCGGCGCCGAAACCTGGGTCACGAGAGGGGTCTGGGTCGCCTCTTGGGTGGCGGCGGGCGTGGAGTCTCCCACCGTTTCCCCGTCTTCGTCGTCGCCGCACGCTGCCAGTAACAGGGAAGCTGTCATGAGAGCGGAGACGACCAGCGCATATCGCCATAGAGACTTCATGCCTCACCCCCGATGAACGAGATAGCTTGGCCCCCATCCTACCCGCAGCCGCGAGGGTTGGCAAGGGAAGGGGCCGCCCCATCGCCATCAGGAAGCTCACGACGGCGTTGGGCAGCAGGCGGGCGGGGGGCTATCCATCTCGCGGCGCCAGGGCCGCAGCAAGCCTATCCATCGCCGCACGCCCCAGCTTCTCTACCGTGGCCTGCAATTGCCCTAGCTCTTGGCCGCTCAGAGCCGAGAACAGTTCCTCAGTCAGACCGGTTGCCACGGGGAAGGCCTCTTCCAGTTTTCGTTCGCCCTTTTCGGTCAGGCGGACCCAGATCTTCCGGCGGTCCCTCCGGTCATAGACCCTCTCCACCAGTTCCGCTTCTTCCAGCCTGTCCACCACTCCGGTCATTGTCTGGCTTTGCCTGACTATTGCCCGGCTTATCTCGCCGGGGGTGAGGCTTCCCCCCGCGCCTTTCAGGACGCTCAGGACATGGAGCTGGGGAAGAGAGAGGCCATGGGGCAGAAGGGCCAATTCGGTCAGCTTGTAGACAGCGTTGTAGGCCTGATAGATGGCTTTCCACTGGGCCATGCCCCTGGTGCTGTCAAGCCTGGCCTTCCACTCCTGCTTCTGTCGCTTTGCCATGAAGCCTACACCCCTTGTGCCTTTGGCGCTGCTAGTAGCGCTCCCCATCCTACTCGCAGCCGCGAGGGCTGGCAAGGAGGCGGGGCACATCAGGCCGTCGACGGGTGCGAGCAAAGCCCCCATATGCATACGTAGGGGTGCTGGTAGCCTTCGATGTTACCCGCGTTTGACCGCTTGGCGCAGTGAACTAGAGGGCTAGCCTTCCCGCCACCTCACCTCATACAGCCGCACCGGGTCCTCGAAGCCGCGCAGGGCCACATCGCCGCGGTCCGCGAGCAGGAAGCCCTTGCCCGCCGCGAGTTCCCGCACGACGATGGGGGCCAGAATCTCACCGGGCTCTGCTTGGGCGCAGATGCGGGCGGCCAGTTGGACAGCGGTGCCGAACAGGTCTTCCTCCTCGGCCACCGGCTCCCCCGCGTTGAGGCCGATGCGTACGCGGATGGGCGTTTCGGGGTTCGATTCGTTGTGCTGGGCGAAGGCCCGCTGGATGGCGATGGCGCATTCCAGGGCGCGGCTGGCCGATGAGAAGGAGGCCATGATGCCGTCCCCGGTGTGCTTAATCTCGGAGCCGCTGTGGGCCTTCAGTGCGTCCCTAACGATGGTGTTGTGGGTGCGCAGCACCTCCTGGGCTTTGGCGTCGCCCAGGCGCTGGGTCAGCGCTGTAGAGCCCTCGACGTCGGTGAAGAGGATGGTGACAAGGCCGCCGGGCGCCAACGGCTCAACGCCTGCTGCGGCCTCCTCGCCTTCGCCCAAGAACTCATAGATGGCCCGCAGCACAGAATCGCTAT
>CAZSHQ010000003.1:0-22419 GCA_964606995.1 uncultured Dehalococcoidia bacterium
CGCTGCCAGTCGGAACGCACCTGGTCCTCCGCACCCTCGAAGCCGACGATCAGGAGGGAAGCACCGTCGAGGTGGATGCCCCGTCGTTCTAGATACCATCTTCCCAGGCGTTCGACGGGCGCCTTCAGTCCTTGAGGCGGGGCTCTCATGGCCAGGTTGACCTCGGTCTCGGGCTCGTCCGAAAGGCGCAGGCTCGCTGGCCTCATGCCTGACTGCATCACTTCGCGAGCCGCATCCACGCCTGCCTGGAAGGCGGGGAAGACGTACCCCCGGTAGTCGGAACGCCGGGGCAAGGCTGCCAGGCGAACGGTTGCCTGGGTGATCACCCCCAGCACGCCTTCCGAGCCGGCAATTATCTGGTTGAGGTCGGGGCCAGTGGCGGCGGCAGGGACGGCTGGGGTGGAAATCGTGCCGCCAGGGAAGGCCATGCGCAAGCTTTCCACCGTGTGCTCGATCTTGCCGTAGAGGGTGGAGTTCTGGCCTGCCGAGCGGGTGGCGATCCAGCCGCCAAGGCTGGAGTACTCGAAGGATTGAGGGAAGTGGCCGAGGGTGAAGCCCTTGGCGTTGACCTGTTTCTCGAGGGAGGGGCCGAGAACGCCCGCCTCCAGGGTAGCCGTCGCGGCCAGCGGGTCCAGCCGCAGCATACGGTTCATCCGCCTCAGGTCCAGAGTGACCGTCGGCTTCGCTCCGGTTGGCTCCACGCCTCCGAGCACGGAGGTGCCGCCGCCGAAGGGGATCAAGGCTATGCCTCGCTCGGCCGCCGCATCCAGTAGGGCCGCCACCTGCTCCTCCGTCTCCGGATAGATGACGGCATCGGTGGCGTGAGGGATCTCTCCCCGGCGAATGCGCACCAGGTCGCAATAGCTTTTGCCCAGGCTGTGGACGGCTCTGTCAGCGCTGTCGGTGGTGAGGGACTCAGCGCCTGAGGCCGCGCGCAGGGCGTCCAGAGCCTTCGCTTCCAGGCGGGATGGGGGCAGGGCGATGTCGGCGAGGGATTCGATACGCTGGCTGACGCCGAGTTCGCCCAGCCGACTGCAGACGAATGCCCAGAACTGCTGCGCATCTGGCAGGGGAAAGGTCCGCTGCTCTTCCCCCCAGCCCCACCATTTGGTTGCCACTAACTAGCCTCTCCTTCGCCGGCCTGAATTATATCACTTCGGCTAGATAGGCGCTCATGCTCTGGCCGTTGACGGTCATGCCTGGCATACTGGATCTAGCACCGAGCGGGCGGTGGTGCCGATTGGCTTCTTTAGGCTCATCGCGGCTGAATTTCCGGCGGAAGGGGCAGCCAATCGATTCGCTGCCGGGCAGGGCACGGTAGCCAGATGAGCGAAGCGAGCATTAGCCTCGATCACGTCACCAAGCGGTATGGCGGCGCGTCCACCGCGGCGGTAGAGGACCTCGTTATGGAGATGCCCGCCGGCCGGGTGACGGCGCTCGTGGGGCCTTCGGGTTGTGGGAAGACGACCATCCTTAAGATGATCAACCGGATCATCGAGCCCACCTCCGGCCGGATTCTAGTGGGAGGCCGCGATATCCAGGATCTGGATCCCCATGCCCTGCGGCGGGGTATCGGCTATGTGATACAGCAGGTAGGCCTCTTTCCTCACCGCACCGTGGACGAGAACATCGCCACTGTGCCTAAACTGCTGGGATGGGATCGCCGTCGTACGGAGAGGCGGATTGAAGAGCTCATTGAGATGGTGGGATTGGAGCCGGAGATGCGTGACCGCTATCCCGCCGAACTCTCCGGGGGTCAGCAGCAGCGGGTGGGGGTGGCCCGCGCGCTGGCCGCCGACCCGCCGGTGTTGCTGATGGACGAGCCTTTCGCGGCGGTGGACCCGATTGTTCGGGTACGCCTTCAGGACGAACTACGCTCGCTGCAGGCCCAGCTTCAAAAAACGATCGTCTTTGTGACCCACGACATCGACGAGGCGATCAAACTTGGCGATCAGGTGGCCATTCTGGACGTGGGTGGCGCGTTGCGACAATACGCTCCGCCCGAAGAGGTATTGGGGAAGCCGGCAAACGCTTTCGTTGAGGAGTTCCTGGGTAAGGAACGGGGGCTGCGGCGGCTTTCGCTGATTGCCGTTGGCGACGTGTCGCTGGAGGACGGGCCGACGGTGTCGTCAGACGCCGGTCCGGCTGAAGCGAGGGAGGTGATGGCGCGCGAGGGCGTGGACTGGGTGGCAGTCGTCCGGGATGGGGAGTTGCGGGGATGGGTGTGGGAGTCGGAGCTTGAGCCGGGGCGAAAGATGGGTGACCTCGCCGCCCGGCCGTTCTTGGTGCGCGTAACCGCAGACAACACCTTGCGAGAGGCGCTGGATGCTATCGTGACCTCTCATAACCAGGTGGCGGTGGTCTACGACGGTGACCGTTACGCTGGCATGCTCACCCTCGACCGCATTTCGGAGAACCTCGTCCCGTGATGCCGCAGCGGGCATTTCTCGCTACTGAGCCCCTCATCCGCTGGGGTTGGATATGGGACCACTTGGAGGAGATCCGCACTCAAACGGTCGAACATTTCATCCTCACGGGCATCGCCGTAGGCATAGGATTCGCCATCGCCATGGGGCTTTCGATAGTGGCCCTGCGGTTCCGGCGTACGTACGGTCCCGTCACCTGGGTGACGGGCGTCCTCTACACCATTCCAAGCCTGGCGCTCTTTGCTTTCCTGGTCCCTTATACGGGCCTGAGCACGCTCACGGCTGAGATCGGGCTGGTGAGCTATACGCTCCTCATCCTGGTGCGCAATATCGTGGCCGGTATCGACGGCGTGTCGCCGGCGGTACGCGAAGCGGCGGTCGGCATGGGCTACGGCCGTGCGCGCCTTTTCCTGGAGATCGAACTGCCGCTGGCCCTTCCGGTCATCGTGGCGGGCCTACGTATCGCCACCATCACGGTGGTGGGGCTTGTCACCATCACGTCGATTATCGGGCAGGGCGGCCTGGGGTTGTTTATCTTGGACGGGCTGCGGCGTGACTTCTATACGCCGCTCATCGTCGGGTCGGTGCTCTCGGTGGTGCTGGCCGTCGTTATCGACGTGGCGTTGGCGGGTCTGGAGTGGCTGCTATCACCCTGGTCGCGAGCAAGGACGGCGGGCTGATGGATCTACTCGCCGATGTGCTCGCCTGGTTCATTGACCCGGACAACTGGCAGGGGTCGGCGGGTATTCCTAACCGGAGCCTGGAACACATACGGCTTTCGGCCCTGGCGACTGCGGTGGCTGCGGCTCTGGCCTTGCCCTCGGGCGTGCTGTTGGGGCACAGCGGCCGGGGCGGCTTGATTGCGGTGTCGGTGGTGAACATCGGACGGGCAATCCCATCCTTCGCCATCGTAGCGCTGGCGCTGCCATTCTCCATTCGGGCGGGATTGGGCATCGGCTTCTGGCCCACGTTCCTGGCGCTGGTGCTTCTCGCTCTTCCGCCGATCTTCACGAACTCCTTCACGGCGGTGCGAAGCGTGGCCGCCGAGGTGGTGGAGGCAGCGCGGGGGATGGGGATGCGGGAACGAGAGGTGCTGCTTGGCATCGAACTGCCGCTGGGAGGGCCTCTGATACTGACGGGTATCCGGGTGGCTGCCGTGCAGGTGGTCGCGACTGCGACGCTCGGGGCACTCGTCGGGTGGGGTGGCCTGGGACGCTACATCATCGACGGGTTCTCCGTCCAGGACAATGTGCGCGTGTTCGCCGGGGCGCTCCTCGTGGCCGCTTTGGCCATCTTGACAGACGTCGTATTCGGCGTAATGGAGCGGATTCTGTTTGCAGCCGCCGGGTTGCGCGGCCGCCGCGTGCCTGCCAGAATGGAGCATCCGGCTTGAATGCAGGACGTTGGGAATTGCTTTCCCAAGACCCTCCGCCGGCGGGCGTGAGCCCGGTTGGGTCCGGTTCGTTCGCGCGGAAGGGTGCCTCGCTCCAAGGAGGAACAGGACCGATCTGGGAAGGAGGGACACGACCGATGCAGAAGCTACTGCGCGCGCTGGTCATCGTGGCAGCCCTGTTCTCGATCGCTCTGGTCGCCGTCGCTTGTGGTGACGATGGCGAGGGGGGCGGAAGGGAGGGGCCTACCATCCGTGTGGGTGCCTTCGACTTCAGTGAGAGTCACATCTTGGCTGAGATCTACGCCCAGGGGCTTCAGGCTGAGGGCTACTCGGTGAGCACTGACAACATCCTGCCCGGCAGCCCGAGGGAAATCATCAAGCCGGCGCTTGAGAGTGGCGAACTCGACTTGGTCCCGGAATACGTGGGGACGCTGTTGACTTTCCTGGGCGGCGAGCCAACCTCGGATGGGACGGAGAATCAGGCCGAGGCCAAAGAACTGTTCGAAACCTCGGGCGTCACGCTGCTGGACATTGCCCCTGCCCAGGACACGAACGCCATCGTCGCCAGTAAGGAGACGGCCGAGAAGTATGATCTGGAGAAGGTGAGCGACCTGGCGCCGGTGGCGTCAGAGCTCCACTTCGCGGGCCCGCCTGAGTGCCCGGAGCGCCAGTTCTGCCTCGTTGGGCTCGAGGAGGTGTACGGGATCGAGTTCGGCGAGTTCACCCCGCTCGACTTCGGCCCTCGCGTGATCGCTCTGGAGGAGGGCGCGATCGACCTTGCGCTGCTGTTCAGCACCGATGCCCAGATCGCTGCCAAGGGCTTCGTGTTGCTGGAGGACGACAAGGGGCTCCAGCCTGCCGAGAACATCACGCCGGCTATCCGCACCGAGGTGGTGGACGCGTACGACGAGGACCTGGTGAGCGTGCTGAACAGCGTCACAGCCAAGATCACTACGGAGGGGCTCACGGCTCTGAATATGAAGGTGCAGGTGGACAAGGAGGACCCGGACGACGTGGCCGAGGAGTGGCTGCGGGAGAACGGCTTCATCGAGTAGCGTGTGGTCGCTCAAACGGGACAACGAGAAGTCGACGCATGCCCACGTGGCGGAGGTGCCACCTGCTGGCTGAGGAGGAACACCGCCGCCAGGGCGAAGGTGATGCCCACGATGCGCGTAGGCGCCAGCCCCTCGTGGAGGAAGGCGGCGGGTTCCCTCCGTCCACCTAACGCGGAGACAGTTGGCTGCTCAGACACAGGCCGATGAAGCGTAGAAGCGAACACCGCAAGAGGGTGCCATCATGTCCGGTCGATTACGGCTCTCAGGAACGCCTGGGTCCGAGCTTCCTTAGGGTCAGCTAGGATCTCCTCAGGAGGACCCTCTTCGATCACACGGCCCTCGTCGAACATCACCACACGGTCCCCGATGTCGCGGGCGAACCCCACCTCGTGGGTGACGATGAGCATGGTCATCCGTGTGTTGTGGGCGAGGTCGCGGACCACGTTCAGCACCTCCCCCACCAGCTCGGGGTCAAGTGCGGAGGTCACCTCGTCGAAGAGCATGACCTCAGGCTCCATCGCCAGCGCCCGCGCGATGGCCACCCGCTGCTTCTGCCCACCCGAGAGCTGCGCCGGATGCTGAGACGCTTTGTCCTCGAGCCCTACCATGACCAGGAACTCGTCCGCCTTGTCGTTCGCCTCCTGTCTGGAAAGGCCAAGGACTTTGTTCGGGCCGAGAGCCACATTCTGCCGAGCGGTCATGTGCGGGAACAGGTTGAAGTGCTGGAAGACCATGCCGATCTTCAGGCGCACCTTGCGAATGTGGCTCTGTGGCGCCTTGACCAGCTTTCCGCGCTTCTCGACGTGGTAGAGATGTTCGCCGTCTACCTCCACCGTGCCCTTGTCGGGGCGCTCCAGGGTCATGAGGACGCGCAGGATCGTGGTCTTGCCCGAGCCGCTCGGCCCGATGATGACGAGCTTCTCGGTCCTGCTGACGTCGAAGTCGAGCTCGTCCAGCACCACGAGGTCGCCGAACGCCTTCCGTACCCCGCGGAACCGCACCATGGGGGTCTCAGGCTCGTGCATAGCCAACGCGTCGCTCCACGAATCGAACCAGGAGTGAAGACGGAATGCTGATCACTAGGAAGATCATACCTGCCATTGTATACGGTTCTAGACAGCGGAAGTCGCGCGAGCAGTGAATCCGCGCTTCGCCGAGAACCTCTAGGACAGTGATCGTCGCGAGGAGCGGCACCTCCTTGAACATGGCGATGAGGTAGTTTCCCAGCGCCGGCACCACGGTAGGGATCGCTTGCGGCAACACCACGCGGCTCCACGTGTCAAAGAGACTGAGGCTGATCGCCGTGGAGGCCTCCCACTGCCCGCGCTGGATGCCGTCGATGCCGGCCCGGTAGACCTCCGCCATGTATGCGCCGTAGTGCATGCCGAGCGTGACCGCGCCGGTGGCGAACGCCCCCAGCCGGATGCCGTCGTCATCGACCTTGATCTCTCCGAACCCGGGCAACGTGACATCGAAGTTGGGCAGCGCGGGGATGCTCAGGTCTGGAAGCACGTAGAACATGAAGAAGAGTTGGACGAGCAGCGGCGTGCTCCGCACGAACTCGATGAATCCCAACGCGGGCCATGAGAGGAGCGGGCTGCGGGACCGGCGAGCCACTGCGAGGAAGAGGCCCAGGATCAGAGCGATGGTGATGCCGACGGCCGTGGCGCGCAGGGTAACGATGAGGCCGTCCAGCAGGTCCGGCATGATCTCGGCTGTGTAGCCCCATTCCCAGACGCTCATGGCTGTTCCTTACGTCCCTCGTCCGATGGCCAGCCCTCGCGAGAAGTACCGCTCCAGCAGCCGCACGACAGCCGTGATCGCGAGGGCCATGATGAAGTACATTACTAGAATCATTGAGTAGAGGGTGGACGTGTCAGCGTTGCCGCTGACGCGCAGCTTCTGGGCCTCAAATGTCAGGTCGGGGAGTGTGATGAGCGAGACGAGCGCGGTACCCTTCAGCAGCTGGATCAGTAGGTTGCCGTAGGGTGGTAGCATGGTCAGCACGGCCTGCGGGAAGATGACGTGACGCATGCGTTGGAAGGGTGTCAGGCTCAGCGCGACCGCTGCCTCACGCTGGCCTTGTCCTACGGCCTGGATGGCCCCGCGTACGACCTCCGAACCGTATGCGCCCGTGTTCAGTGCCAAGACCGCCACTCCCGCTTCCATCGGCGTGAGCCGGACGATGCGCTCTGGGATGAAGTCGGGCAGGGCGGGCGCCACCAGCGGCAGTCCGAAGAAGAACCAGAACAGCTGCACGATTTCGGACGTGCCCCGGAAGAACTCCACATAGGCGCGGGATGCGCCCCGCACGGCCCGCCACGACGACAGGCTCCCCAGCCCAGAAAGCACCGCCATGGCTGTCCCCAGGAGCCCGGCCAAGAAGGTGAGCTGCATCGTGACCCGGGCACCGTCGAGCAATGGATGGATGACGTTGCTATCAAACATGGTGACCGTTGTTGGCTTAGAGCGGTCTCGCGGTCATGATCGTGTCAGACGCGCCGGAAGGCCCCCTGGACATGTTCCGGGGGGCCTTCCGGTTCCCCTCTCCATGCTGTTCGCGCCCATCAGCGCCGCAACAGCTTTATTCCGCCTCTCCAATCAGATCCTCGACCGTCACGTCCTTGGCCTTGTTGATGTCCGCTGCCGTGAAGCCGAAGGGCTCCACGACCGGCAGGACCTCGTCGTTCTGCTTCATTTTATTCAGCTCTTCGTTGAACGCGTCGCGGAACGCCTGGTTTTCGGGGCGGAAACCGTAGGCACCGCATGCGAACAGCTCCTCGCCGTCAATGACGGGGACAAACCCTTCCGTTGCCTCGATGCTCGGGTCATCCAACAATTTGACTTGCCAGTTGACGGTGATGCTGGTCAGGGCCACGGCATCAATTCGACCGTCCAGGAGACCCTCGAAGAGGTTCGGCACGCTGTCGAAGACCGTCATCCGGTTCTCGGGCACGCCTGCCTCTTCAGCGTAGCCCTCCTCGACGGCACCGCCCATCACACCGACGACCGCATCCGGGTTCTCCGCTATGTCTTCGAACGTCTGGATGCCGAGTGGGTTCCCGGCTGCCACGGCGAAGGCCTGCGTTCCGCAATAATCTGGATCCGAGAACAGAACCTGTTCGGCGCGCTCGGGCGTGATGTACATGCCGGCGGCGATCATGTCGAACCGTCCAGCGGCCAGACCGGGAATGAGCGCACCGAAGTCGACAACGACGCTTCGGATCTCAGGAATGCCCAGTCGAGACAGCACTTCCTTCGCCACCTCAGGAGCCTCGCCCGTTGGTACGCCGTTTTCGTCTTCGAAGCCGTAGGGCGCCTCGTTGGCGATGCCGACCGAGAAGTAACCCTGGTCGATTGCCTCCTGCAGCAGTCCGCCTTCGCCTTCGTCGTCATCACCGCAGGCAGCCAACGCAAGACCCGAGATCACGACGAGGACGAGCACCCCCGCCCAACGCAAGAGCGAACGCCAGCCAGACCTCCGCGACGAGAACCGCCTCAGACGATCGCGATGATCCATAAGCCTAGTCCTCCTTCCTCGGCACATCCGTGCCTCATTCACACAATGAGCCACCCTAGCAAGATCAGGCCAATTAGTCAACCCTCATCGACCAGGGTCAAGGAATGGGGTTTCGCGATGATCATCCATTTAGGCATACCGAGTCCGCGGACGAAGGATCGCCATGTGCAGGCAGCTAGCATGACGCCTTATGGCAGGTGGTAGTGTTTAACAGGGACCACGCGAGTTCAGCTTGGCGGCGAGGGACCTATACTGATCATGTATCAGGCAGGGAGGACTGTTAATCACGGCGCTTGACTGGCGGCCGGTTCCTTCCTATAGTCGCAGCGACACTGGCGTTTCTCTGAGTGCAATGGGGGTGTGAGAATGTATGACCTCAAGGGGAAGGTAGCGATTGTTACAGGGGCCGGTCGCAAGCTGGGCATCGGTCGGGCTATAGCGCTCAGGCTGGCTCGGGAGGGGGCCGATGTGGCAGTGGCGGACATCTGCCGCGAGTTCGAAGAGTTCCCCGACTACGGCTTGGGCATGTGGGAGGGCCTGAAGAGCACGGCCGATGAGATTAGCGCCCTGGGCGTGCGCGGGCTGCCGCTGAGGGTGGACGTGACGGACAGTCGGCTGGTGGACGAGATGGTGGCCCAGACCATGGACGCCTTCGGCCGCATCGACATTCTGGTGAACAATGCTGGTGGTGTCGTGGGCCCGATGGCCGCCCTCTGGATGGAGGAGGCGGCCTGGAACAAGACCCTGGCCATCAACGCCACAGGGACATTTCTCTGCTCGCAGCGGGTGGCGCGGACGATGATCGCCCGGCGGGAAGGGGGGAAGATCGTCAACATCGCCTCCATTGCTGCTAAGGGGCGGTCTCCCGCCTTAGGCGCCTACTGCGCGGCCAAGGCAGCCGTTGTGGCCTTCACCAGGGTCCTGGCCTTCGAGCTGGCTGCCAGCGGCATCCAGGTCAACGCCGTCTGCCCAGGAGAGGTGGACACCGAACTTCAGCGGTGGGGCTGGGAGCTGGAGGCGAAGTTCCGGGGCGTGCCGTACGACGAGGTCGTCAGTGAGGAGATCGAGAAGATCCCCCTGGGCAGGCTGGAGACGACCGACGACGTAGCTAACCTGGTGGTCTTCTTGGCCTCCAGCCAGTCGGACTACATGACGGGCCAGGCCATCAACGTCGACGGCGGGATAGTGATGTACTAGGGCTGGCGCTGATTGCCGCTCCCAGACCTGACGTCTGCAGGAGGAAGCCATGACAGAACGCGTCGGTTTCATTGGGCTGGGCATCATGGGACGGCCGATGGCCCGCAATCTCCTGAAGGCTGGCTATCCGCTCACTGTGTGGAATCGCAGCCGACCAGGCATCGAGGAGTTGGTGGGGGAGGGGGCGGCCGAGGCCTCCTGCCCGCGAGAGGTCGCTGAGCGCTCCGATGTTGTCATAACCATGGTGCCCGATTCGGTGGATGTGGAGCAGGTCGCCCTAGGCCCCGGCGGTGTCATCGAGGCGGGGCGAGCAGGGCTGGTCATGATCGACATGTCCACCATCTCGCCGGCGGCCACCCGCCGCATCGCCGGCCGATTGGGCGAAGCCGGCGTCGAGATGCTCGATGCGCCGGTTAGCGGCGGCGACAAGGGCGCCATCGCCGGGACGCTCTCGATCATGGTGGGCGGGCCGGAGGCCACGCTGGCGCGCTGTCGGACCATCCTGGAGGCGATGGGTCGTACCATCACCTACTGCGGGCCCAGCGGCGCTGGCCAGACGGTGAAGCTCTGCAACCAGATCGTCGGCGGGCTGAACAACCTGGCCATGTGCGAGGCGCTTGTCTTTGCCGTCAAGGCGGGGGTGAACCCGAGGACGATGATCGAGGCCGTGAGCGGGGGTGCTTGCACGTCCTGGGCCATCCAGAACCTGGCCCCCAAGGTCGTGGAGCGCGACTTTGAGCCCGGCTTCAAGGTGGCCCACCAGCAGAAGGACCTGCGTCTGGCCCTGGAGGAAGCGGACAAGCGCTCGCTGCCCCTGCCGGGCACGAGCCTGGTGCACCAGCTATTCGCCGCCGTGGAGGCCGACGGCCTGGGCGGCGAGGGCATCCAGAGCCTGGTGAAAGCCCTGGAGAAGCTGTCGGGCGTCCAGGTTCAGTAGCGTGGGTAGTGGGGAGGGAAAGCGCTGGCTCTTGTCACTCGCTTGAGGGCTGGCCGATCTCCAGGTCCACCTCGGGGAGAGTCTGGGCGAACTCTGTGGTCAGGACGTAGCTGGTGCCTTCGTCACCCTTCAGATAGTAGTCGAAAAAGGCGGTGGCGAAGAGGCAGGCCAACTGCTGCTGACGGTCTCCGGACAGCCCCTGGTCAGAGGCCTCAGCCTCCACGCAGGTGGTTAGATCGGCGCCAGTCGCTTGCGCGATTCGCTTGTCATCCTCGAGGGAGGTCTCCCCGCCAATTGCTTGCAGCGTGCCTGGGGCAAAGTCTCCCAGATCGCCGTCGGTAAACCGCAGGTGGTTGCCGCCGAGAAGCGTCAGCAGGTACTTCGGCGGGCTGGCGGCGTCGTAGGCCTGGCGAATGCTCTCGAAGGACACCACCTGGTCGTCGCTGCCGCCGACGACTAGGAGAGGAGTGTGAGAGCCCTCGTAGGTTTCGCTGCCGACCAGACAGGCCGGCGCGGAAAGAGGCAGAGCCGCTTTCACGCGGGGATCGGCCAGGGGGCCGAAAGTGGCCAGGATCGTCGTGAGCCCCCCCAGGGAGTGGCCGGTGAGGCCGATGGCTGTTTCGTCTACGGCGCCCTCGAATGTATTGCTCGGCTCCTCGGAGAAACCGAGGAAGCTATCGACCAAGAAGCTCACGTCGCCGGGCTGGTTGACGACATCGCCCACCCTTGGGCCGCCGGGGGCCGCGCCGTTGCTCAACGGATAGTCAGGCGAGATGACGATGTAGCCGTGGCTGGCCAGATGGACTGTGTAGAAAACCGACTGTCGCCGGACGCCCGTGAAGCCATGGCTGAAGACGATCAGAGGATAAGGAGCCTGCGAACGGTCAAGGGGAGCGTCCCGAACCTCAGTCGCTTGTGTTTCTGCCTCGGCTGGGTACCATACTTCGGTGACCAGAGTGCGGGTGTCGGCGCCGGGATAGGAGCGGTTGGCGTCGGTGGTCCGTGATTCGTCCACGAGGGTCAGGGTTGACACTCCCACGGCGAAGGGACCGCGTTCGGTCAGGTCCTGTGGGGCAACAGTGGGGACGGCGGTGGCAAGGGGGGTAGCGGTGGCAGATGGGCCCTCGTTCTGGCCGTCGCCGCAAGCAACCGCTAGTAGGGCTGCCAGGACAAAAGCCGCGGTGGCAGGCAGAGCGACGCGCAGGAAGGGTAGCTGTCTCCAGGCGGATGCTATCTTGCGCATCATCTGCTGTCTCGACTAGCGGCATCCATGCCGATTGGGCTAGCTAGGCGATGGCGGCGTTCAGGCGCTCGCGGATCTGGACCGCTTCCTCGACTATTTGGTCGATGAGCTCCTTCACTGTGGGCACATCGTGGATGAGGCCCACCGCTTGGCCGGCGCTGGCCAGTTGGGAATCGAGCTTGCCGTCGTCGAAGACGGCGCCCCCCTGTCCGGCTATGATGGGCAGCAAGTCCTCGAGGGTGGCTCCCTGGGCCTCCATCTCCATCACCTTGGCCGAGACGGCGTTCTTGACCACCCGCGATGGGTTCTTGATGGACTTCATGCAGTAGGCGGTGTCTGTCTCCGTGGCGTTGACCAGCCATTCCTTCCAGCCGGGGTGGCCGCGGCACTCCTTGGTGGCCATGAAGCGAGTGCCCATGAGAACGGCGTCGGCGCCGAGGGCCAGGGCGGCCACCAGGCCGCGACCATCGGCGAAGCCGCCGGCAGCGACCACCGGTATGCTCACCGCGTCCACGGTCGCGGGGACCATGACCAGCGTGGTCACTTCATCCATGCCCGGGTGACCGCCGCACTCGTATCCCACCACGCACACGGCGTCGCAGCCGAGCCGTTCGACGGTGCGAGCGTAGCGGACGCCCGGGACCTTGTGCATTATCTTGACGCCACCGGCATGCAAGGGCGCCACGATCGCCTCCGGACTGCGACCGGAGGTTTCGACTACCGGTATCTTCTCCTCGCAGGCGATCTCCGCCCAGGCCTCGATGGGCTGGGGACGGAGGGCAGGGAAGAGGTTGATATTGAGCCCGATCGGGCCGTCGGTCAGGTCGCGGGCCTTGCGGATCTCGGCGCGCAGGTCGTCCAGGTTCTCGAAGGTGGCCGCCGTCATGAAGCCGAGGCCACCGGCGTTGGCCATTGCTGCTATCAGCTCGGCCCGGCCGATCCAGTACATGCCACCGCAGATAATGGGATACTTGATATCAAAGAGCTCGGTGATCCTTGTTTGAAACATGGCACGACTCCTTTCCTGCATAAGCCGATGCTCGTTGTTTATCACAAGTGTCGACGGGTGACAAGGGGTGGGCAGCAGGAGGGCAGTAGCTATCGGCGCCTGTCAAGCGTCTATAGACTAGGGTCTGATTGATGCGGCGGTTTCGAGATAAGAGGCGTATTCCGGTAGGCCGTAGGAGCGGGCTGGAACGGGACTGGGGTTGGTCCTGGGAACCGGCGATGCCCGAGAGGGCCCGCTGGCAGCGGTGGCCGTGGGTCGTTGGGGCCATCGCAGCCGTTGCAGCCGTCGCTGTGGCGGTCGGCCTGACGCTGGCCTTCACCCTTGGCGGCCGTGGCGATGGTCCTGGGGCCGAGGAGGAGGGAGTCCTCCCATATGCCGCTGTCCTGGGCAGTGTTTCGGTAGCACTTCACGACGGCCAGCTAGCGGCGGCGGTGATATTCGAGGACAAGTGCGACGTCTACCTGGTGGCGGGGCAGGAGGAAGGCCCGCCACGGCTGCCCGACGGCGACTACTTCTTTCAGGTAACCAACGTCTCCGACGAAGTGCTGCTTTCCAGCGATGAGGTTAGATTCCGCCAGTTTCGAGTGGTCTATGGTGCCATCGAGGGCGTATCGGGACAGGGGAAGCACGCTGTTGGCACCGACAGCCTCAGTGGCGCTGCCACCGTCCAGCTCTGCCCCTTCGCTGACAGCCCGGACTCGTCAGGTATGTACGAGGTTTGGGTCACTCGGGTCGAGGATTTTCAGGGGGATGTGGAAGCGGTGGAGTCGTCCGCGCCCGCTTCGCACGGCTTTCTTGTCGCTCGTTCGGCGAGAGCGCTGTTCGCCGTCAGCCCTGCCAGGTAGATCGTAGCGACTGAGAAGCACTTGTTACGGCCCCTTCGAGGGCTGGGGAGCCCTCTCTTGCCAACCCTTGCGCCTGCGAGTAGGATCAGGGCCTAAGGCCCGTTAGCCATGCCGACAACAGCGTGCGGCAGGACATGGGGGGAAAGGAGGGCAGCCATGCAAAGCCAGCCTACAGTGCAGGAGGGCGGCAAGCGGCGCTCACGGCGGTCGGGGGACGTGCTCCAAGAGTATCTGAAGGGATTGGACAGCGAGATCGCCAGTCTGGTGGCGGAGCGGGAGTACCTTCAAGCCAAGCTCGAGTTGGTCGAGCGGCAGAGGGCTAACCTCCAGGAGGTCATCGAGATCGAGGCGAAGCTGGCCGAGATGGACCGGCGTGGCTTAGGTATGCCAGAGACCTCCGGCGAGGGCGGCCCCCAGAAGGGCGAAGTCGCGGTGGCCCCCTAGACGCCTTTCTTTGATCTCTTCTCGGCCCCGTTCAAGACGCGTAGATAGTCGACTCAGGGGCTGCGAACTCCTCCGGTTAGTGATGGCCGAGGACAGCTCCTGGAGATTGCTCCTGGGCTGGCCGTAGGTGGATCACTGCGTTCTTCCCTTCCCAACGCGCGCGCCTGCGAGTAGGATGGGGGGCGCGACATTGCGGCTGGGCTGCAGCCAGTATGGAGGGCTCGTCGCGACCCTAAAGGCGAATAAGGAGAGTGACCGATGAAGGCACTGCTGGCGGGCTTGCTGGTAGTGGTGATCTGCCTGGCAGGCGCGGTCGGCTACTTGGCCTGGGATAGACTGGAAGGCGAGGGTGGGGGCGAGGTAGACGTACCTCGCTATACCCGAGACGAGGTGATCTCCAGGGTTCTCGGGCATGAATATGAGCTAGAGTTCGGGTCCAGGACGTTCAAGCGAACTGTGGGACAGGCTGTTCGACTAGAGTATCCCACGGCGAGCACCATGTACTGCGCCCATTATGAGGGAGACGGCAGATGGGTAGTCGGCGTATATAAGGGGTGTGTTCAGCCGGAATTCAGTTTTCGCGAAGATACAGGCGAAGTCATCCCCCTGAATGACTTGGGCCGCAGACTGATGGGGCTGTCGAGATGACTCTGCCCGCCCTGCTGCTGGCCAAGCCTATCGTGTGGGTGGTAGCGGCGATGGGGTGGGTCTAGCCAAGAGCGACGCGGATCGGCGGTGTGATATGGTGGGCGCATGGTAGGCAGTGGGACCACGCTGGCTATTGCCATTTGCGGGGTCGTCGTCGCTGCCGCTACGGCTGGTTGGAACATCTACCGTGACGGGTTTCGGGACAGAGCGCGGCTGAAGCTTAGCATGTACAGGGGATATTTCATGCGGTGGGCTGGGATGCCCCCTCAGCCTGGGGTACCGTCGCCAGGCACGCCGGTTATCTTCGTCAAGGCGGCAAATGTGGGCCGCAGGCCGCTCACGATAACAGGCGGCGGGGGCGTCGACTTTCCTGACGGGATGCATTCCACGTTCACATCGCCTCCGCTGGCACTAGGAAAGAGGCTTGAAGAGGGAGAGGAAATAACGCTCTGCAATCCCGAAGATGACTTCCAGGAGAAGGTTGAGGAACACGGGGTGCCGACACATATCTGGTTCGCGGATGCGTCGGACAAAAGACACCGAAAGCGGATACCCCGGAACCTCCGTTCCTGGCTGGAAGACCTGGCCAAGAAAGAACCTTCGGGTCGATAGTTGGCCGAATAAGCGGGCGTAGGCGTAGGCCCGACCCTCCAGCGCCCGCCGCGTCATAGGCGTGTCAGGTTCACCACACCCCTCCTCCTCCTGTGGGTCGCCTGTTGCAGCAGGACCTCGTCGCAAGGTAGCCTTTGCTTGTGTGGGAGGGTTGCCAATGAGTGACAAGACGCGAGCTGCTGAGGAGAAGGGGAGAGCGGGGGCAGCAGGGCCGCTCCTGCTGGAGATGCGCGGCGTGAGCAAGATCTACGAGACGGGGCAGGTGGAGATCCGCGCCCTGGACGACGTGAGTCTCGCCTTCCAAAGCGGCGAGCTCGTGGTCGTGCTTGGCCCCAGCGGGTCGGGCAAGACGACCCTTCTCAACCTGGTGGGCGGCCTGGATCGCCCCACCGCCGGCACGATCCGCTACGGCGGCACGGACATCGCTAGCCTTTCCGACGGCGACCTGGGGCGGTTTCGCCGCGACCACATCGGCTTCGTGTTCCAGTTCTTCAACCTGATTCCTACCCTTACTGCCCGCGAGAACGTAGAGTTCGCCGCCGAGCTGGTCTCGCACGACTCCCGCCGGGTGGAGGAGCGGGTGGGGGAGCTGCTGAGGCTGGTGGGCCTGGAGGAGCGGGCTGACCACTTCCCCAGCCAGCTCTCGGGCGGCGAGCAGCAGCGGGTGGCCATCGCCCGGGCGATGGCCAAAGACCCGGACATCCTCCTGTGTGACGAGCCGACGGGAAACCTGGACTTTCGCACCGGCCGGCAGATCCTCGGCCTTCTCCAGAAGCTGACTAGCGAACAGGGCAAGACCTGCGTTCTGGTCACCCACAACACCGCCATCGCCGCCGTGGGCACGCGGGCTGTCCGGCTACGCGACGGGCGTGTCCACTCCGACGAGGGCAATGCCAGCCCGCTGGCGGCGTCCAAGGTCGAGTGGTAAAGAGGGAGCCGGGAGAGGCAACGGGCGACGATGAACCGCAAGATCCACCTGCTAGTGATTCGCGACATAATGGCCCGACGCTTCCAGTTCGGGGCGCTGGCCATCATCATCGCCCTGGGCATCGCCATTTTCGTGGCCATGACGGTGGCCTTCAACAACGCTGAGCGCTCGTACGATCGCACCTACGAGGCGACCCACTTCGCTGACTTCAGCGTGAAGCTCAAGGCGGCACCGGAGTCAGTGATCGATGAGGTGCGCCAACTGGCGAACGTGGAGGCGGTGGAAGGTCGTGTGGTGGTGGATACTGGGCTTCTGGTGGACGAGAATCGCCTCGTCCAGGCGCGGCTCATCGGCCTTCCGGCGGACCGCCGTGCCGCGGTCAACGACGTCATCGTCGATTCCGGACGCTACTTCCAGCCGGGCGAGACAGACGTTGTGCTGCCGCTGGACAAGTTCGCCGATTTCCACGGCTACGAGATCGGCGACAGCCTTGATGAGGTGTATACGCCTCAGGGCCTGCGGCCGCTTGCTATCGTCGGGACGGTCTCAAGCCCGGAGTACCTGCTGATGGCGGAGAGCAAGCAGGACCTGCTGCCCAGCCCGCGCCGCTTCGGCGTGTTCTTCGTGCCGAACGCCTACCTGCAGGAGCTGTTCGGGATGCAAGGGCAGGTCAACGAGGTCCACGTCCTGGTGGAGAGCCAGGGTCAGCGCGAGGAGACCATCGCCGCCGTAAGCGGAGTGCTGGAACCCTACGGCGTCCAGCAGACGGTGCGGCAGGAGGACCAGCCGAGCAAGGCAGCCACCGAGCTCGACCTTGAGAGCGGTCGCGAATTCGCTATCCTGCTGCCCGCTCTGGTGCTGGTCATTGCGGCCATCGCCATCTACATCGCCATGAGCCGGCTGGTGCGGGCGCAGAGAACGCTCATCGGGCTGTTCAGGGGCGTCGGCTACGGCAAAGGTGCTGTCGTCGTGCACTATCTTCTGTTCGCCATCGTCATTGGGGTGGTGGGCGGCGGCGGCGGCGTCGCGGCGGGGTATGGCCTGGGCTATCTTCTCACCGGCTTGTATGCCGATGCCCTTGCCATCCCCCTCATCGCCCATGAGTTTCAGCTTATGCCCATCGTGATCAGCGTGATCGTGAGTCTGGGGGTGGCGTTGGTGGCCGCGGCGGCGCCAGCCTGGACGGCCAGCCGCATGCTGCCCGCGCCGGCCATGCGCCCGTCGCCGGAGGTGGCCCTGGCCAAGGGCTCGGTGCCCTTCGTGGAGCGGGTATTCGGTCTGGGGCGACGGCCGCCGCTGCTGGTGAGACTGGCAGTACGGAACATCTGGCGCAGCCCGGTGCGCAGCCTGTATACGGTGGGTGCCATAGGCCTGGCGGCGGTCTTGCTTGTCGTGGGCCTCTCCTCTTTCGACAGCATGGACTTCGTCATGGATCGCCAGTTCGAGAAGACGGACAGGTGGGATATGGCGGCGACCTTCTGGAGTCCCCAGGATGACCAGACATTGGCCGAGATCAGCGATCTGGATGGTGTCCGCCGGGTCGAGCGCGTCTACCTGACGCCCGCGGAGCTTCGGGTGGGTTCGAAGCGGACGAACATTGAGTTACTGGCAGTGCCGGAGGACACGCGGCTGCACGGATTCGACCTCGGCGGGGGCAAGACGGCGGGCGAAGCCTTGGGCGGGGGAGGAATCATTTTAGCCAAAGGCGTCGCCGACAAACTGGACGTCGGCGTCGGCGACAGCGTCGACATAACAACAGAGGCCGGGCTCGTTCAGGGAGATGATGCCCCTCTTGTGAGCGGGGTCAGCAAGGAGTTCACTGGCGGGCTGGGCTATGTGTCGCTGGCGACCAAGGAGGAGCTCGGGCTGCCTGGCGGCTTCAATGCCGTCTGGCTTGAAACCGCGTCGCGCTCGGCCAGCGAGAAAGTGCAGGCGGCCCTGTATGACGAGATACCGGGCATTCAGGGGGTGCAGATCAAGGAGGAGATCCGGGACGACTGGAGAGAGATGATGTCGCTCTACAACGTGATGACTGGCGTCATCGTGGCGTTCTGCATGGTAATGGCGGCCGCCATCGTCTTCAACACGATGACGGTCAACGTGCTGGAGCGGGAGCGGGAGACAGCGACCATGCGCACGCTGGGAGCGGGCAGGCCGTCGGTTGGCCTTATGCTGGTGGCGGAAGGGTTGGTATTCAGCCTTCTGGCCATCCTGCCTGGCCTTGCTCTGGGGACGGTCGCGGCGTCCTACCTGATCCACACCTGGAGTTCCGAGTTCTTCACCATGTGGTTCCACATGTACCCGACGACCTATATGATGATCGTCGCCGTCATTATCGTGGCTGCCCTGGTGTCAACCATACCCTCTATCTGGCACAGCAACCGCATGAACCTGGCCGAGGCCACCAAGGTCCTCGCTTAGAGTGCTGGCCTCAGGACTACCGTCTCCGTGGCGGTGGGGAGCTGCTCCTTCTTGAGCTCTACCTCGCTGCCGGCGATGGTCTTCACCTGCTGGCGCCCTCGGGTGAAGTCTTCCACGCCAGCGACGGGAAAGCTTGGGCACCTGGCGTTCTTGAAGTGCATGGGGATGACCACCTTCGGCGCGAGCTTCTGGCAGGCGCGGTTGGCACCGGCGGCGTCGATGGTGAAGTTGCCGCCCACCGGGATCAGAAGCACATCCACATCGCCGATGTCGGCCACTGTCTGGTTCGACAGGTCGTGGCCCAGATCGCCCAGGTGGCACACGTTGATCCCGTCCAGGGCGAAGCAGAAAACCGTATTCGGTCCTCGCTCCTTTCCCGACGACTGGTCGTGGGCGGTGGCCAGGCCCTTGAACTGGATGCCCTTGGCCTCGTGGCTGCCGACCCCCTGCACGACCTGAGGATTGCCTTTGACAGCGGCGACGTTGTTGTGGTCGGCGTGGTCGTGGCTCACTGTGACGATGTCGGCCGTCTCCGCCGGAGGTGCGTACTCTAATCCGTAGACGCCGGCGGTATAGGGGTCGGTTATGATCCTGAGCCCACTCTCGGAGGTCAGGAGAAAGCAGGCGTGTCCCAACCATTTGATCTTCATCTACGGCAATCTCCTTTCTCAGCCCGATTGCAATGGTAGCACATTGGGCGTTGATCTGGACTCCAGGCCCATGGAGAGCCTTAAGGGCGGCATGGACATTCTTCAAGCCCGCTCGTCGTTGAAGCAGCGCCTGGCTTACACTACACTCGGCTGTAGATTGCCACGCCGACGGCGCTGAGGTGGAGATGAAGCGAGAGGAATCAGCAGCCTTTGCCGAGCTGGAAGCCATCCTGCACCCGCGGGCCATCGCCGTAGCGGGGGCATCGGCCAATGCGATCAGCCAGGGCCATGAGTACGTGCGCTGCCTTCTGGACTTCGGCTATCGCGGTTCCGTCTATCCCATCAACCCCAACCTCGACGAAGTGCTGGGGTTGAAGGCCTATCCCAGTCTGCTGGAGGTGCCGGGGCCGGTGGACTACGTCATCTCCTGCATACCGGCCGCGGGAGTGCTGGGGCTGGCCGATGATTGCGCGCGCAAGGGTGTGAAGGCGATTCACTTCTTCACCGCCCGCTTCAGCGAGACCGGCCGCCAGGAAGCGGCTCTGCTGGAGGAGGAACTGAAGCGCCGGGCCGAGCGGGCGGGCATTCGCATTATCGGCCCTAACTGCATGGGCCTCTACTACCCCAAGGAGGGGATATCGTTCAGGCCAGAGCTGGCCAAAGAGGCGGGGCCTATCGGCTTCTTGTCCCAGAGCGGCGGCAACGCCGTGGAGTTCTGCTACCACGGATCGCTGTGGGGGCTGCGGTTTAGCAAGGTTATAAGCTACGGCAATGGCCTCGACCTGAACGAGGTGGATTTCCTGGACTACTTCGCTCTGGATGAGGAGACGCGGGTTATTGCCGCCTACGTGGAGGGGGTCAGCGACGGCCGTCGCTTCCTGGCTGCCTTGAAGAGGGCGGCCGCCAGGAAGCCGGTCATCATCGTCAAGGGAGGGCGGACGGCAGCGGGGACGCAGGCCGCCGCCTCCCACACGGCCGCGCTGGCTGGGGCCCAGCGGGTCTGGAGCGCGGCGGTGCGTCAGGCAGGGGCCCTGGAGGTCAGCACTCTCGAAGACATGATCGATATGCTGCTGGCCTTTGTCTTCCTGCCACCGGCCATCGGCCTACGGGTGGGGGTGGTGGGGGGAGGGGGAGGCCGCATGGTCCAATCCGCCGACCTCTGCGAAGAGGCGGGCCTGAGCGTGCCTCCTCTACCAGGGGAGATGCGCGAGGAGCTGCGCCAGCGGGCACCGGAGATATGGGACTGGGTGATCAATCCGGCCGATCAGTCGATTCTGGCCGGGACTCCCGTCTCTGGGATGGACATTCTGGAGATGATGGCGGGAAGGACCGAGTTCGATCTTCTCATCGCGAACGTGGGGGAGGACTGGATACTGGAGCTTCCCATCGGGCCCCAACTGGTTCAGCACGTGGTGGAAAGGTTCATTCAGATAGGCGGCCGGACGGCGAAGCCTATGGCCGTGGTCCTGGGGCCCGCCGACTCGCCGGAGGAGCGGCGCTGGCGAGTAGTGATGGAAGCGCAGCAGCGGCTGGCGAGCGCTGGGCTGGCTGTCTACCCGAACATCGAGAGAGCAGCCAGGGCCATGAGCGCGTTCGTCAGGTACCATCAGGAGCGCCAGGGGAAGGGGCCTCCCTGATGCCCTTTCTCTAGCCTTCGGCCGGCGCTGCTGGCACGCGTCGTGCGGTCTTCCTGCGGAAAACGGTGTTCAGCAGGTGGTCGCTCAACCTCTTGCCCAAACCGATGATCGTAAGGACGGGCGGCCTATCCAGCGCCTCCGGGAAGCTGCTAGCGTCGCAGACGTAGAGGTTCTTGATCTCGGTTCGGAGGTTTGCATCAAGCATCTCACCAATTCTGACGGTTGCGCATGGATGGGTTCCCCGAAGCGGGCCCACGAAGACAGAATCCGGGTCACAACCGGCCTTGATGAGGGTCTTTCGGGAGACAATCGAGGCGTGATTTAGTCTGTATCGATCGCGTGCAGTCGTTGGCTTGCTGATCTTTCCTTCGACAGTAATGCCGCCGGAGACCTCGTCCTTTACCTTGATCATGACTCCCATGGTTTTGGGGTAGTTGACCCAGGTGAGGGGATATCGGACGCCCTTTGCGAACATGATGAGGGGATAGGACAGCCAGGGGTCGATGATTGTGCTTAGCATGTAGCCATTCTCATCGTCGGTGTAGGCAACCGTCATTGGCGGATCGGATGCAGTCCCTTTGTATTTCGACACGCCGTAGACCAGTGTCGTTGTGTCCACTGCCAGGCCGTTGCCGGCGTCAAAGAATCCCGAGTTTTGCATGATTAGTGGGGTGCCGATGCCGCCGGCGGCCAGCACAACAACCTTTGCCCTTGTCTCGAAGGGGGTCCTCCTAC
This sequence comes from uncultured Dehalococcoidia bacterium, assembly GCA_964606995.1. GTDB lineage: Bacteria > Chloroflexota > Dehalococcoidia > SM23-28-2 > SM23-28-2 > SM23-28-2. The sequence goes on from CAZSHQ010000003.1 coordinate 21,701, forward strand.
TGATCTTGCCTCTGACGCCGAGAACCTGGTGATCTTCAATGATCAGACTGTCCACCTTCGCTTGAGTGACCAGTTCGCAGCCGGCAGCAATAGCATCGTCGACGTACTCGTTGGCTGTCCACTTTGCGCCGCATCTACAACCGAGCATGCACTTGGCGCCGCAGTCAAACTTGGCAGCCCTGGCAGGCTTGATGAACTTCATGAGCGGTTCCCACTTGTAGCCGAGGGAGTTCCCTGCTTCCATGATGCGCTTAGAGCCTTGGCCCAGCAGTTCATCGGGAAGTGGCTGGGTATCGAGTTCCTTTATGGTCTCTTCAACATAGTCATCGATGTCGACTTTGTATCTTTCCTTGAGCCAGGCTGGTGGTCTGGCCGCAGAGCCGGTGAACAAGTTTGTCGATCCGCCGGTCATAATAGCTCTGATGATGTTCAGTCCTTCCTCGGTGAACAACAGGCCGTGGTTGTCGCCGTAGATCATGGCTCCGAGGTGAGTGCCGTAGTAGAACTCATTCCTGTAGTCTCGGCCCATCTCGAGCAGAACAACCTTCTTGCCAGCCCTGGCTAACTGGCGGGCAACCGTAGCACCGCCGGGGCCAGAGCCGACAACGACAACATCCGCCTGCCTTCTCATCAACGCTTCTGCCATAGTGCCACCGCCTCAGGCTTGAACCTCTTCGAGGTAGACTTCGGTGCCTGTAAGGATATCAGGATGGCGCCTG
>CAZSHQ010000004.1:0-22376 GCA_964606995.1 uncultured Dehalococcoidia bacterium
CGAGACATCTTCTTGGGGTGCCGGTCGCAACCAGTTGATCTGGCGGGAGATGAGACCTTGACCAGTGAGCATGGGTAGCGAAAGAGTCTGTGTTATTGGCCTCTGGCATCTCGGCTTAGTCACCTCGGCCTGTCTCGCCGACCTGGGGCGAACGGTCATTGGCTTCGACAGCGATCCTCATCTCATCGAGAGGCTGCGCAAGCACCGGCTTCCCGTATTCGAGCCGGGCTTGGAGGAGCTGGTCGCGAAGGGTATCGCGGAGGAGAGGCTGTGGTTCACCACGGACCCGCACGAGGCCCTGGCCGGAGCCAAATATGCCATCATAGCTCACGATACGACGGTGGACGAGCGTGATGAGTCGGACCTGTCGCAGGTGATGGCTGCCGCCTCACACCTAGCAAGGCATATGGAAGATGGCTCGATAGTCGTCGTCAGCAGCCAGGTCCCGGTCGGCACCTGCGAGCGGATCCAGGCGACCATCCGTCGCGGGAAACCGTCGCGGAACTTCGGCCTGGCCTGCGTCCCGGAGAATCTGCGGCTCGGCCGGGCGATCGAGCGGTTCAAGAAGCCGGATATGATAGTGATCGGCTCTGAGGACCCCTCTACGGTCAGCTCCGTCAATGAACTTTTCGAAGGCATCGACGCGCCTCGAGTGGAGGTCGGCATCCGCACCGCTGAAATGACCAAGCACGCTCTGAACGCCTTCCTGGCGACATGTATAAGCTTCGCCAACGAGATGGCGAACCTCTGTGATGAAGTTGGCGCGGACGCCCTGGACGTAGCCAGGGTGCTGCACCTTGACCAACGGGTAGGGCCGCTAGCGCCACTGCGGCCGGGCCTGGGTTTTGCTGGCGGCACGCTGGCCAGGGACCTGAAGACGCTGCAAAGACTCGGCAAGCGAGGCGAGAATGGAACGCCCCTTATCACGGGGGTGCTAAGGGTGAACGAGCAGCAGAGCCATGTAGTCACCCGAAAGCTGACCAGAGTTTACGGATCGCTGGAGGGCCTCAGAGTGGGTGTCTTAGGGCTTACGTACAAGCCCGGGACCAGCACCCTCCGGCGGTCTGTCGCCTTGGAGATCATTGGCGAGCTGACTGCTCTGGGTACGGCAGTCAAGGCGCACGACCCGCGGGCCAATCTCGAAGAATTGCCTGATCTTCCAAACTTCGAGTTCTGTCCTGACCCATTCGCGGTGGCTGACGGAAGCGACGCCTTGGTGATCGTTACCGAATGGCCAGAGTTCCGCGACCTCGACTTCGTCGCCATGAAGAAGGCCATGAGGCAGCCAGTGATTGTTGACGCCCAGAACATGCTCGACGCCAAGGAGATGACTCAGATGGGGTTCCAGTATCTCGGGGTGGGAAAAGGAAGCACATCGCCTGTCGGATCAAGGGGTGGCGAGGCATGAAGCTGGCAGGCAAGGCGGCCATTATCACAGGCGCTGGCCGAGGCATCGGCAAGGCCATCGCTCTCGCTTTCGCCCAGGAGGGAGCGGACGTAGTCGTCGCGTCGCGCACGCTGTCCGAGGTAGCGGAGACGGCTGAAGAGGCACGGGCGCTGGGGCGACATGCCGTTGCCTTGAAGGTTGATGTAACCAACCGAGACGAAGTGGAAAGAATGGTCGCCAAGGCCCTTGAGGAGTTCGGGAAGGTCGACATTCTGGTCAACAACGCCGGGATCTATGGGTCCATAGGTCCTCTTGTGGACAACGACCCAGAGAAGTGGGTGCAAACTGTCAGGATCAACCTATTTGGTTCATTTTTCTGTGCCCGAGCGGTTCTCCCGCTCATGATCCGTCAGCAGCGCGGCAAGATCATCAACCTGTCTGGAGGGGGAGCCACGTCGCCTCTGCCCAACTTCTCCGCCTACGGCGCTTCCAAGGCGGCCGTCGTGCGCCTCACCGAAACCTTGGCTGAGGAAATCCAGAGGTTCAACATTCAGGTGAACGCCATCGCTCCGGGAACGGTGACCACCAGGCTGACGGACGAAATCTTGGCCGCGGGGGCTGCCGCCGGCGAAGAGATGCTGGCGCGGACCCATCAGCAGAAGGAGACCGGCGGAGTGCCGCCTGAGCGCGCTGCTGCCCTGGCAGTCTTCCTGGCCTCGGAGGACTCCGACGGTCTGAGTGGACGGCTAATCAGCGCCGTCTGGGACGATTGGGAGAGCATGAACGGTCGCATCGATCAGATCATGGGCTCGGATCTGTATACCTTGCGCCGGGTGGTGGAGAGCAAGCGATGAAGGTTGGCATCGTCGGCGCGGGCCTTCAGGGCAGGCGTCGCGCCCAGGCACTGAAGGCAGTGGATGGTTCGGAGCTGGTGATAGCGGCTGATGTTCGTCAGGATGCGGCCGCTGCGTTGGCGGCAAATGAAAGCTGTCTGGCGACGCCCCAGTGGGAGGACCTCGTAGCCCGCGATGACGTGGAAACGGTAATCGTTTGCACGCCGCCACACCTCCACGCTGAGGTCGCCATTGCTGCCATGAAGAGAGGTAAGCACGTTCTGTGCGAGAAGCCTCTGGCCCGGAATGTGGATGAGGGTCGGGAGATGCTGCGGGTGGCCCGAGAGTCTGGTGTGAGGCTGAAATGCGGCTTCAACCTCCGCCATCATCCCGCCATGCGCCAAGTGCGTCAGTGGTATGAAGACGGCAACATCGGGGAGATCGATTGGATTCGCTGCCGCTACGGCATCGGCGGTCGGCCAGGCTACGAGCAGGAGTGGCGGGCACAGCCGGAGATAAGCGGCGGCGGCCAGCTGATGGACCAGGGGGTTCACATGCTGGACCTGTGCCGCTGGTTTCTCGGTGACTTCGCCGAGGTGTTTGGCTTTGTCTCCACCTGCTTCTGGGATGTGGCGCCTTTAGAGGACAACGTCTTCGCCCTCCTGCGCACTGCCAGGGGTCAGGTCACCTCTCTTCACGCTAGCTGGACCCAGTGGAAGCCGCTGTTCTCCTTTGAAGTCTTCGGCCATGACGGCTATCTCATGGTCGAGGGACTTGGGGGTGCTTACGGCACTGAGCGAGCCATGCTCGGGCGGCGGGACTTCGCTGCGCCCTTCGGTGAGGAGGTCATCGAGTTCCGCCGGGAAGACCGTTCCTGGGAGGATGAATGGCGGGAGTTCGTTTCCGCGATCCGCGAGGGCCAGGAGCCCTCGGCCAGCGGCAGCGACGGCCTGGCGGCGATCGAGCTTGTCCATGCCATCTACGAAAGCGCCCGCCTGGTGCAAGCGGTGAGAGTTCCCTCGCTGGATTCCCTGACTAAGCCTTGATCCCCATGCGCTCGAAGGCGGCGGAGAAGACTCTGACCGATGTGCTGGCGTCCTTCCGGCAGGCAGCCACCGCCGAAGCCACTACCTCCGGTTAACGTTCGCCTCTTCCGCCGGTATCGGCACAGTCCCCTTATAGAGGGCAACGAACCCATTGTCGTACACCGCGGCCTGTCCTTCCAGCCGGATGCGGAGGGCGTCCCAGCGAGGATCATCAAGGGGAATCCCAAAGTTGTGCTTGTAGTACACTGGGGACCGATTGGATAGTACGTAGATGCTCACTCGCTCGCCGCTGCCGCTCACGAAGAGATCCACATGGTAATCAATGTGGGCCCATAGACCATCATAGTCCTCCAGTAGGAATTCAACCGGCGTGCCCATATACTCTGCGTTGGGCAAGTGGCCAACGTACGCCACAAAAGCGGCGGCAGGCGCAAACACACGCAGTTCGCTACCGTCGTCTCCGTGCCAACTCAGCGTTTGGCCCGGCGCTATCTCGTAGGGATAGAACATCTCCATACGGACAGTCGGGTAGTGCGCAAGGAAGGTGGGAACGGCCAGGGCTACCAGAGACACTGCCAGTGCACCCAGACCAACTCCACCAAGTCTCCGAGGTAGATGGCGAATGGAGAGCAGCAGCAGCGGCGCCAGGACCAGCGGAGCGTACATCACGTAGCGGAACAACTGGAGGCCCCCGCTGCTGATCAGGCCAATCGTGACGCTGAGCAAGAGGATGCCTAACAGAGCCCCCACTGCCTTTGCCTCAACCGGGCGCAAGGAGTGGGGGCGACGAAGCCGGAGTAGTGCAGCCGCCGTGCCGGCGCCGAACAGCAGGAAGATCCAAAATAGTTTCACCGTCGTCGCCCATAGCGGCACTGCCACTCCAAAGTTGGAGCCACCAATGATGAGCGCGCTCCGGAGGTAGAACTCTCGCTGAATATTGTCAGCAAATTCCGTCACCATGTGTGCCATGCCACCGAACATCACCACTGTAGCGTAAATCAACCAGGCGGCGGGAACCAGCGCATATAGAAGAAGCGTCGAAGTGGGTAGAGGCTCTTTCAGGCCCCTCCGGTTGTACCTCACCAGCCATATTCCCCCCACGATGAAGAGTAGCAGCATGGGCGTTACCAGATGGGTGATCGTGCTCGCTGCTAGCAAGACGAGGGCCGACAAAACGTATGATAGCCGCGCTAACGTCGCCTCACCCTGCGCTAGGGCGAGCAGGAGGTACGTCGACGCAAACACCCAGCCCAGCGTGCCAGGATAGAACGGTATACGTGAGAACATGATGGCGCCCTGCATTGCCAACAGAGCGGCGACCCCTGCCCAGCGAGCATCCTCCAGCAGGCGAAGGCAGACCAGGTAAAGAAGGCCAGCCATAAGCAGATCCATTAGCAGCGCCATCGCCGTGACCGCATCCGCCGTAGTAAAGCCGGTCACGGTGGCAAGGGCCGCGGTGAGTGTGTGAAGGCCGGGGTAATCAACGTAGAGTACGTTGGGATTACCGAGCGGTATCTCGCCGGCTGAGCGCACGTACTCTACTGTGCTCGCGTTGGCGAGACTGTCCACGTGTTTGACGGCGGCAAACGGGATGTCCCAGAACCCCCGATAGACGAGGACGAACACCGCGACCAGCGCCAGCCCTTGCCAGTGGCTAGCCCTGCCTTGTTTCTGTAGCAGGAGCAGGGACACCAGCGTGGCCATCCAGGCGTAGTAGAGGCTGGCGAACACGGGGACTGGCTCGACCACGTCCAGCGACTGGATGGGGGAATACTCGAGCGCCATCTGCCGCGGATAAGCCAGAAGGGCGGTGGTCAGTCCAATGAGGACGAGCCAGAGAACAGGCCGCACAACCGAGGTGGCGAGCGCGAACTCGCGGATGCGCACTACGAGCGCCCGCGCCATTTCGTCTTCGCCGCCGTTATTACGGCAGGGGCAGCGCGTGGTCCATCCGTTCGCAGGCGGCTCGTCAGCCACCTAGCGCCGATACTAAGCGTTTACCTACCTCCTTTCGGCAACCTTCACCGCTCGCCGCCTCAGCAGATCGTAGGCCTCAACCATCCTTTGAGCCACCTTGTCCCAGCTGAACTCCTCTTCCGCCTTCTTGCGGGCGTTGGCCGCCATGCGGGCTCTTTCCTCGGGATGTTCTATGAGGTACCTGATCTTCTCCGTCAGTTGACGGACATCTCGAGGCCGCACGAGGAAGCCATTGTAGCCGTCTTCTACTGCTTGAGGCAGCATGCCCACCCTGGTGGTGACAACGGGTTTTCCAAAGGCCATCGCTTCCACCACCACCTTTGGGCTGGCCTCGAACAGCGACGGGAGCACAAAGACCTGGCTGGCAGCGTAGAGCTTGCCGAGTTCTTTCACGGTAACCTCGCCCAGGAGCCTGACATGCTCGTGAAGGCCGTGGGAGTCTATCAGGTTCAGGACCTTTTGGACGTAGCGACTGTGGGACTCGTACTTTTCTGCGCCAAAGTCCTCCACCGGCCCGACGAGCAAGAAGCGGGTATTGCGGTGACCGAAGGTGTTGACGATTTGGTCAGCCGCCCGCACCAGATAGTCCACGCCTTTGTTCTCGCGGATTCTGCCGACGAACAGGACCGTAACCTTGTCCTGCAGCTGGTACTTATCCATGATCTCCTGGGGATCAGCTGAGGCGGCGGAGAAGAACTCTAGCTCAGCGCAGTTGTCTGGGATGACGGCTATGTTCTCCCGGCTGAGGCCGGTAGCCTGAGCCACCTCCTCCTTGGCCCGTTCTACCGAGAACATGCCCTTCTTGAGACGCCGAACGAGTTCGGTCTCCAAGCCTACGGCCACCCTGTCTACCAGGCTGCGAGGATGGCTGAAGCGCCGGGCCGCGTGGGAGACGTAGATTAGCTTATCCTTCCACCTTCCTCCCAAGATGGCAAGAACCCAGCCAACGATGGTGCTATGGACAAGGATGACATCGGCCCAATCGGTGCGGTTCAAGTAGCTCCTGGCGGCAAGGCCGAAAGATAGCTGGTCAACGGCCCCGTTGATGAGCAGAGACAGGCCACCAAAGCCCGGGAGTTTACCGAGGGGAGATAGATCCCATCGTCGGGCCTCTAGGCGCACGATTTTGACTCCATCCAGTTCCTCGGCGTCGGGATCGGTAGCGGTGTCCTTTCGGTCAACGACCACGACCGGATGCCCCAAAGCAACGTGGCGCTTCGAAGCAATGAGGATGTAGGCTTCCACGCCCCCCCCACGCTGGGGTGGCATGCGAACACCGCCGGGGGGGACGTGCACGATGCGCAAGAAACTTGCTCCTCTTGAATTGGTCAATTCACATACACCCAAAGGTAGTCAACAGCTGCTTTACAGGCTTTCCTTCTCACACAGTAGATTCACCATTAATGGGCCACTGCTTAGCTGGGCTATCAGACGGTGAATATCGAGGGGCTCCAATTGCTCATTAATGACTTGCACGGTAAGGCCGAGACGTAGCAGTCGCTCTAAGAACTGTTGCGGAGAAACTCCGGCTGCTTGGAGCACAGTTGGGAAAAACTCCACAATCAGCTTTATGGAGGCCATCTTCTGAATGAGTCGGGTCATCCCCTCCAGCGCCGCTGGCTCTGCCCCCTCAATATCCATTTTCACAAGATCGATCGGGGGCCAGCCTTCCTTCTCAAAGAAATCGTCAAGGGTGATCGCCTCGACGGTAACTGCTTCACCGCCCGTGAAACGATTGGGATAGAGACTGTTGAGCCCGGTACGCCCATGCTGACCTGAGAATAAGGTCATGGAACCCCTAGTATTTGAGACGGCTTTCCGTACGGGTATCACATTGTGAATCCCGTTGAGGTCAAGGTTCCTTAACAGGAACAGGAAATTTGCCTGGCTAGGTTCGAACGCATATACTCTGCCAGTCTTCCCCACCTGTCGGGCTGCGAGCAAAGTGTACCAACCGATGTGAGCTCCCAAATCTACCACGACCATACCTGGTTTCACCAAGCGCTTAAACAAACGAGTCGTTGTCTCTTCATACGTCCCTAGAAGAAACGCGGGAGCGTCCACATCACTTCGGTCAAAGCAGAGCCTAAAGCCATCGACTACGGAGACGGAGCGAGCGGCTGACGTAAAGACAAATCGTCTAATGGAATACCCCAGATAATCGATAATAGTATGCCAAGGTCCCGGGAATCTGGTCAGGATTGACTCGTTTTTTCGAAGCGCCGCGCCGACAGTCTTGTAGGCATGCCAAGCCAAATTACGCAATTTCATGGCAGGTCTGCCTTTCGCTCTTGCAGGATCTAGGACAGTGAAACGAGCGTTTCAACTTACAATGTTCGAGGGACGGAACCCCGAAGACGCCTGGGCCTCACCGCTAATACCACGACTAGAGCACCCCAGAAGACCCAAGTTGATTTGACCTTCATGATTCGGCTCTGCTCACTACGATAAGTCCCAGATTGAAGTCGTGCCGCCAGTGGAGAGGCCCCTCCAGCCGCCGATAGGGCGAGTGCGCAACTGAGCGTGTGGGTATGTCGATGACTGTCACCTGGCGGCCCAACCGCTGGAGGGCGGCGCTTCGGTAGTGGACATACTCTCGGCGCCGCCCGGTGACGCCGGGTAGCTCGGGAACGGCACCTGTTCCCACTTGGCAGATCTTCACTGGGTTGGCTACTGATCATCCAGGAGCTTTGCCAACGACTACAACTCCCACGCTGAAGCGCGCCACCACGGGGATCCGCGAGAGCATTTCATCCGTCGCGATCAACAAAGCAACAAGCTTACGCAGAAGCGAGGCTGGGTGGCTCAAGCCAGCAAGTAGCTCCCGCAGCAAATAAGTAACCGTAAATCCCACATAGCCGGTCCTCCGCAGCCCGAGGATCGAAAAGCCTGCGCTGGATAACAGGGCCTTCAGTTCCGTGACCTTGAAGGACTTTTCCTTGCGTTTCGACAGCAAGTTTCTTCCCCACTGGACGGCCGGCACGTCGCTGCAGGGCTCGAGCATGACAAGGACGCCGCCTGGCTTGAGAACTCTCCTAAACTCGCGCATCCCTTGCGCGAGGTCTGTGAGGTGGTGGAGTGTCCCTCGCAGCAAGACTGCGTCGAATGCGCCCCCCCTATAAGGTAGCCATTCGGCGTCACCGACCACCAGCCTCTGCAAAGCTGGGTGCGAACGTTCGATGAGCTCCAACGACTCCAAAGAGATGTCTAGTCCGTGAACAAAGGCGTACCGCGTCACGAGGTCATTGAGAAGCACGCCTACCCCGCAACCGCAGTCGAGTACATGATACACTCCGCCCCTTGGCAGATGTGAGAGCATAAGTCGGTTCTGGTATCGGGCGTAGGCTGCATGCCACACCGACTCGTAATTCTTCATGGATGCACGTGCTTCCGTCCGGGCGGCCTCAATCTCCTCCCGCTTCTGTTCCTCAGTGGTTCGGGCGCCGACCTCAATCCGCCTTCCGTCAGTCAATCTTGCCTCCTAGTAATATCGACCACATAGCGAGCGAAGAGCTGCGGATAAGAGCGCCACAGCTTCAGTCCCAGCTGATAGTAGAAATCGTACAGACGGTAGTATGGCTCTACCCGGTAGCCCAGTCGCCGGCAGAGGAAAAGAGAATCGGTGACAGTCCAGAACCGGAGATGTTCCCCAGCGTGGAATGCCGACTGCTTAGGGCGGCGACCCAGCAGCAGCGGCAGACGGTCGTCCAGAGCTCCCGTGTTGGGGATGTCAACCAGTAGGAACCTATTGAACTTTCCCTTCACCCTCGATAGCACTGCCTCCGGGTTCGGGAGGTGCTCTAGGACCGCCGACATGACGATGTGGTCCGCCTGGGGCAGAGCGCTGTGGTCCAGGGTGATCTCCGTCTCCAGCACCTTAATGCCCTTCTGGCGGACCGGCTCGCAGACCTTGTGGGGTATTCCGATGGTGAGTGGCTCTAGGGCATGGGTCCTTTTCAAATAGGCCAGGAGGCTGCCGTCGCCCGCACGGATGTCCAGCATGCTGCTCCCCGTCCTCCACCAACTGAGCTATCAGGCGGAACTTGTAGTCGTCCATGGCGGCGCCTTCCTCACTCCGAAGCTGCTGGGGGGGCCTGGTTCCAATAGGACTCCTAATCGAGGCTCTCCGCGAAGCTCTGACATACTCGAAATCTTTGAATAGATAGTCATAGATCTTTCTGACCATACTCATCGGTTGCCCATCAAAACCGGCTTTCCTTGCGCTTGTCCCCCTCGTGCTGAGAACTAGGGACGCTTTCAGCGTGGGTGCAGTTCCTACCTGGCATTATCGGCAAGGGTGGCCGCAACCAATAGTTCAGGCCCGTTTAGCGGCGGACGCAAGACTCTTGATGCGATCAGGAAGCACAGAGTACGTAAGTGAAAGGCGAGACGAAGAAGCGCGGCGATTATGGGGCTCAACCACTGACTTTCAGGTTTGACGGGTAGAGGCGACAATCCCCCGCCAAAACAGGAATTCACCTGTATGTCCGTGAACCCCAGCTCTTCCAAGACAGCAACGTAGTGGTTGTGCAGATGAGCAGATCTATTTGGCGTATCCCAGCCGGCTTTCAATATCCACCGTCGTGCCAAGCCTTCTACTAACCTGCTAAGCCTTACAGCCAGGTTGGATTCATTGGGCTCGACTATGAGAATTCTGCCCCCAGGCTTTAGCACCCGAGTCAGCTCTGACAAGGCCGGACGAATATCAGGAAGATGATGCAGAACCCACCCACAAAAGCAGACATCGAAGCTGTCATTTCTAGCGGCTAGACTTTCCAGATCGCCAAGCAAAGGTGCAAAGTTCACGGCCTTTCTCCTTGCCCTTTCCTTGGCCACGGCCACCGCCTGGGAAGAGATATCAATCCCCATCACCCTGGCGCCTGCCTCGCCTAAGATGATCCCGTATGTGCCGGGGCCGCATCCAGCGTCGAGGATTAGCCCTTTTGGGATGAAAGATCCGTGGAGCAAGTCCAAGTGCTTCTTCCTGGCACGGTAGCCCCTCGGATCCTCAAGCCAGCGTTCACTGGGCATCACCCCGCCCTCTTCCATTTCTGCCCTCTTATGTTGCTCCCTTGCTCGCACTTGATACCCCCAGCCTCAGCGTCCAGATACGAGTAGTTTATCCTCGTTTGATTAGCGTCGTGCTAATTCAGTTACGGGAGGCCAGGCCACGTTGCGCGAAACCTATCCGCACAATCCCGGTCATGGGCTGGCATCGCAAACACGTGTCCGCCTCTCGTAAGGTTCTTCCGACTGCGAGCTACACCCGCGCTGCTGACCGCACCTGCTCGTGCGCTTCCGCCATCTTCGCCAGGGCCTTCTGGGCATCCTCGTTGAACTGTCGCACTGTCTCCCGCGTGTACCTGTGGTCTATCAGCTTGCCCATGAACTGGGGCGGCACGGTGATGACGTGGGCCCCCGCCAGGGCCGCATCCTGGATATTCATGACCTCCCTTATGCTGCCGGCGATGATCTTGCTGTGGTACTCCCAGCCCGCCAACCATTCGGTGGACTCACGGATGAGCTTGGCGGCGTCGTGGCCCTCGTCAGCCACGCGGCCGGCGAAGATGCTGATGTAGGTGGCGCCAGCCTTGGCGCCGAGCACTACCTGGCCAAAGGAGAGGCAGGCGGTCATGTTGACCTTAATGCCCTCCTCCACCAAGGCCTTCACGACGCCCAGGCAGGGCTCGCCGTACTCGTTTATCACCGGGATCTTCACCACGATGTTGGGAGCCCAACTGGCGAGCCCCCTGGCCTCATCGATCATTTGCTCGTGGTTATTGGTGGTCACCTCGACGCTTATGGGGCGAGGGTAGGTGAGGGCGGCGATCTCCTTGGCTCGTTCCTCCATGTCGTAGCCCTCGTCCTTGAGCATGATGCTGGGGTTGGTTGTCACGCCGTCTACCACCCCGTATTCCAACCAGCGGCGGATCTCGTCCGGGTTCGCGGAGTCTATGAAGATCTCCATGGCCCTCCCCCTTGCATACAACGGACTATCTCCACGGCTGCTGGTAGATTCCGCGCCGTCCAGTGCGGTCGCATGCGGGCCGCTTCTCCCAGGCGGAAATAGGACCGGTGGCCATCCACAAGGATGGTCTGGCAGCCAGCGGCCAGGCCAGCCTCGATGTCCCTAGGGCTGTCCCCCAACATGAAGGAGCCGGCCAGGTCGATGTCCAGCTCCCGGGCCGCTTGCAGCAGCAGCCCAGGCTTGGGCTTACGACAATCGCAGTCTACACGGAGGCTTTCGTCAATAGCGTCGGGGTGATGGAGGCAGTAGTAGATGGCATCCAGGTGCGCCCCCTGCCTGGCTAAGCGGGCAGTGAGTTCAGCGTCCACCGCCTCCAGAAAGGCGTAGTCACACTTGCCCTTGGCCACCCCCGGCTGGTTGGACACCACGACTGCCAGAAAGCCCATCTCGTTAATGGCCCGCACCGCCTGGACAACGCCGGACAGCAGCCTGAAGTCCTCCAGCCTGTAGGGCGTATCCAGTCTGTCCTCCAGCGGGTTGTGGAGTGCGGCGTTGATGACTCCGTCCCTGTCCAGAAATACCGCCCTATTCATCGCCGCTCTCCGCGATGCGCAACCTGAGCGCGGTGCAGATCAGGTGATGAAGCAGCACATGATAGGACTCCACCAGGGGAGTCCCCAGAGGCTCCTCGTCGATGGGGATCACAAGGCACAGATCGGCCACCTCCCTGAGAGCGCCGCCATCGAACCCGCTGAACCCGATGACCGTGGCCCCCCGCTCCCTGGCGAGCCTGACGGCCCTCAGCAGGTTCTGGGACCAGGGGCCAGCGTCGCCGGCGCCGGAGCCACCATGGACGGAGAGGCCAATGATGACATCCCCCTCGTTGAGCCAGGGCTCGAGCTGCTCGGCGAAGATGCTGCCGAAGCCGGAGTCGTTAGTCCAAGCGCTCACCAGGGGTACGTTGTCCACCAGGGCCATCACCTTCAGGCGCTGGCAGCCGGGCACTACGGTGCACTTGGCGAGGTCGCAGGCCAGGTGGGTGGCGGTGGACGCCGAGCCGCCGTTGCCCATGGTGAACACGGCCTTACCCTGCCGCCAGGCTTCGTACAGTACGTCTACCACGCGCTGGATGTCCTCCCGCGGCAGCGCCCGTCCTATGTCTTGGACGGCGTCCAGATAAACGTCGATGATGTCCAAACTACTCACAGCCCTGAGCGTTTCCGCGGGCACCATCAGAAGTTCACCAGCACCTTCGAGCCCTCGAAGTCGATAGCGAAGCGCATCTCTCGCAAGCCCTCGGCGGCCATGGCCTCCCTCAAACGGGCCTTGTCGTGGTTGTCGCAGTAGAACATGAAGAAGCCGCCGCCGCCGGCTCCCATGATCTTGCCCCCCAGAGCTCCGTTCCTCGTGGCCAACTCATAGAGGCGGTCGATGCCGTCAGAGCTGACTTTTGTGGACAGCCTCTTCTTGGACTGCCAGTGATGGTCGAGAAGCTCGCCAAAGCGGCGCAAGTTTCCTGCCTCTAGGGCCTCCTTGACTTGCCAACCTATCTCCTTCACCATGTGGAGCGCTGCGGTCACCCCGTCGTGACGCTGAGAAATCGCCCGGCTCTCGTCGCCCAGCACCTCTGAGGCGCTCCTCTTCAGGCCGGTGTAGAACACCAGAAGGCTGGCCTCTAGTTCCTCGACGCTGCCATCAGACGTCGCCAGTCGGCTGGCCAGGACCGTGCCGTCTCGGTCAATGGCCAGGCAGGTCATGCCGCCCAGAGCGGCAAGGTACTGGTCATGCACGCCGATGGGCTCGGCCAGAATGTCCATCAGGATGGTGGATGCCTCTTCAGCCAAGATTTCGGCAGGGACGTTCTCTCGTTTGAACGTGTGGAGGGCGTTCAGCAGGCCGACGGTGAAAGCGCCAGAGCTGCCCAAGCCGGTGTTCGCTGGGATGTCCGCTATGGAGACGATCTCCAGGCCGCCCTCCAACCCCAGAAGGCGAAGCGCCTCTCTGACGATGGGGTGCTCTATGTCGTCCACGCTGTCGGCTATCTCCGTCTTGGAGTAGCTGACGCGGATGCTGTCCTCGAAGCGCTTATTGACGGTGATGTACACGTACCTGTTGATGGCGGCGCTGACAAGGAAGCCGCCGTAGCGGGAGGCGTAGGAGCGAATATCCGTGCCACCGCCTCCCAGGGGGATGCGAGTGGGCGTGCGAGTGACGATCATCAGGCAACACCTCCCGATGCTACCAGCATTCCGAACTCCTCCAGGCCCTTGGGCGAGCCTATCTCGTAGAAGCGTTGCTCCACCTCGAAGGCCAGCAGTTCCCTCTGGTCGATGAGGATCTGGTAGAACTCTTCCTGGGAGAAGGGCCTTCCCGCCGGCATGAAGGTAAGGGCCTCTTTCCTGAGGACGGAGAGGCCATAGTTAACGTAGTCCATGTTGGAGCTTTTCTGGTCCTTGTTGTAGGCGGTGACCAGATTCCCCTCGATCATGACGTTGCTGCGCTCGAAACGATCGACATTCTTCCAGACCACCATGAGACCCAGCCTGTCGAAGCGCCGAAAGTAGCGCATGATCTCGTGGTAGTCGATCATCAGGTAGGAGTCGCCGTACATCAGGAAGAAACTGTCGCCGAGGAGCGGCTCGGCGTTCTTGATGGCGCCGGCCGTGCCCAGTAGATGGCCTTCCTCCTCGCTGTACCTGATGCGTACGCCTAGCCAACGGCCATCGCCGAAGTAGTCCTTCACCATGTCTGCCAGGTGGCCCACGCAGAGGACGATGTCGCGTATGCCCGACCGCTTCACGAGCTCGATCTGGTGGTGGAGGAAGGGCTTGCCGCCGATGGGGATCAGGGCCTTGGGCACCTCGCTGGTGAGGGGGCGCAGCCGCGTGCCCAGTCCGCCCGCCAGAATCACCATCTGCACGCTGCCTCTCTCCTACTGTTCGCTCCGGCGGGGAATATCGCTCCACCGGGGAACAACCGTGACCGCCAGCGTACGGTCGACCCGCAGGTCGGTGCTCACCTCCAGGGAGCTGGATTCGACCAATGTTCCGTCCAGCTCCAGCGATACCTCTTTCGCCCAACTGGGTGGCTCAACCCTTATCTTGAGGGGGATGGCCGCCGTGCCCGGCTGCTTCTGGACGAGCAAGCTATAGGTGAAAGGGTTTTGGCTGGTGTCCAGCGCCGAGGGGACGACGTAGGTGAAGGACAGTGTCTTTGTGGCATCCTGGGTCAGGGCGAAGTAGCGGCCCAGGACGGTCTTTCCGTGCTCCTGCCACACTGCTTCGGCGCCCACCGGAGCGCCCTCTTCGCGAACGTCCTGAATCGTGCTTCCATCTGGAACCAGGAGGCGCAGATAGTTGCCGTACACCGTGAGGGTGCCGGCTCCCACCACCAGGCTGGCCAGATGGGGGTCCACGCCCTGCGCCCAGGTGGTGTAGTCGTTGTCGTAGGTGGTGGTGACGGTGTTGAGGGCGTTGCCCAGGTCGTCGAGGGAGATATCCACCCGAATACTTGGCTCCACCGCTAGATTGAGCTTGGTGCTGTTGAGGCTGGAGTCAACCACCATCAGGTAGTCGCCGCTTGTGGGCATCACCCTGCCGTCCCAGTCCTGCTCGGCGATGACCTCCTGCACCTCCTCGTCGCGGGAATACAGGAGCAGGTTCTTCTCCTGGCCCAGGGTATGCAGTGCAGTGAGCATGGGAGCCCAGCGGGACGAGTCGATGGCCAATGCCCGGTCGATGATGTCCTGCGCCAGGTAGCCCGTGAAGTCATAGCGATGCGACTCCCACGGCCGCAAACCCTCCGGGTGGGTGATGATCAGCGTCTCCTCGGTGACGTTCTGGCTATCGACTGTGACCCCGTACTTCTCCACCGTCACCGGGCCGGTGACTTCCAGCAGCTTCTCCAGAGTGAGGAAGTTGATGCCGATCACACCGTCTATCGGCTCTTCGCTGCCTGCCTCTCGCCGATAGAGCTCGATGGCCTCCTCCGCAACCGTGGGGAAGTCGGGCCACCAACTGGCCTCTCCCAACCCCATCGACCAGTCACGCAGAAGGTAGGCCTTGAGCGGGCGCGGCGGCTCGATATACTCGCCGGTTCTTTCTCGCCAGTCGAGGTAGATGTCGCCTACATCGTCGAAGAAGAGCCGTTCCAGTCTGCCCTGGTCGAAGGTGAGGAAGCCGTAGACCAGGATGAATCCGCCGGAACCTAGTATCTCGGTGTTATCGTGAGCCAGAACGAGGTACGTCTGGGGACCATTATGGCCTAACAGTTCGGGAGCCAGCTGGGCACCGCGCCGGTAATCCTCCAACCTGGCCCGCAGCTCTTCGATGTGGTAGTCCAGATCGCCCAGGGCTGAATCGAGGGGGCCCAGGAGGCCGTCCTCAGGCATCGACTGGCGTCGCCTCTCGACGGCCTCCAATTCCTCCTCGATGACCCCCACATGCGGCTCGACCGCATCCAAAACGAGGGTCACCTTCTCGGACAGCGCGCCACCTTGGCTGTCCCGTACATTGTGATAGGAGCGCATCGCCCTGACCGCCTCTAGTCCTATATCCGAGCCGTCCGCTCCGATCTCTACCAGGTCACGGCTCGCCTCTACCTGGCTGCCCAGCCAGGGCAGATGGCGGGCAACAAAAAGCAACGGGTCGGAGTCCAGGGTGCTAGCGGCGCTTTCCAGCTTGTTTTGGGCTCGCTGAAAAGACACCTCCACGTCGTCCAACTCGTCGCTCTCGATATTCAGGCCTCCGTCCTCCATCAGTGCAGCCGCTGCTATCAAGAGAGCCTTCCCATCGGTTAGGTCATCGTACAGACGCGTGTACCGCACAGCGCCTAGAGTGACAAGCACCACGATAATCGCGACTGCCACGCCAACAACTAGCGGGCACCGCCGCAGTGAGGGCCACTTCTTGGGCATCTATGCTCATCTCATATCGGATTGTGCGACTAGACTCGCTGGCACCACTCTCCCTCGTTCAGATGGCGCTGCTGGCACCGTCACTGGATCAGTTAGCGACTCTTCGGTCGCCCAGCCGCCGACCGCAGGACGATAAGAAGGGAGGCCAAGCCCAGGGCGCCCGCGGCGCCTATGGCCACGATCCAGAGTGCAACCGGCGTGCCCCCATCACCCTCCCCGGCACCGGTGGGAGGGGCCGCACCGGGGGTAGCAGTTATGGGTGCGACTGGCGTTGCCGCCTCGGTGGTGGCGGTTGCTTGGGACTCAATGCTCCTGGCCTCTGCGCTCACGGAGATCGGGCCCGGGGTGCTCCCCGTGAATAGGGTAACCGTGGCGACGCCCTGAGCATTGGTGACCGCAGTGGCCGAGCTCAGGGAGGCGTCGGTCCCCGGCTGGGAAACGATGGTGAAAGTACACACCTCACCAGCCACGGGATTTCCCACCGTGTCCAGCACTTCACATGTGCAGGTGACCGAAGCTCCTGTTGCCGGGGTTGGGTCGCTGAGGCTGGCCGTGACGCTCCCCACCGGAGGGGGATATTGGGCCGATGCTGTCCCTCCGGCGATGGCCAGGGTGACGAGAAGCCCAATGGTGGCCAAGGCAATCGCCGGTAGGACTTTCCGCGACAGGTCGCTCATTATGTGAGCCCTCCTTCCGTCAGGCCTGTAGGGAGAACTCCTACCGCATCTATCTGCGGCCTCCCAGGCCCAACTTGCGAGCTGACCGCTCTGAGCCAGCCCGCAACATAGTGCGGGGGCCTGCCTGAGGTGCCAGACAAGCCCCCATCCTCTGCCGGTCTTCCGAATCTGGCTCACCTCGGAACAGGCGACGGCTGCTTCTCTAACTAGCGTCGCCTGGCGACTAGTGGCTGTACTCAGAGTTCGACTCCCGAAGTTCCGGCCAAGGCTTGCCTTAGCACCAGGCCTGAGTCACACTCACGACTCGAGGCCCAGTGGGCACTTGCCCCGCTGCATCCTCGTCTGCTAGCTTGCCAGCCCATCGGAGCAGATTACCTGTCAAAGATAACGCGGACATGCCAGGGCGAGAAAACAGATATTCGGGCTTCATGCGTCAACGTTGCGTGAAGGAAGTGTGAATCAAGCGAGCGCCTGACGTGCTAGACTGATCTAGATTGTCGGCCCTTAGAAGAGCCACCGGGCGGATCAGCCGCCGACCCGGTCAATGTCCTTGTCGCTCGACAGCAGGCGAGGCATAATGTCTTGGGTAGGTAGCTGTTTGCAGGCCAGAAGATGAGCAAGCTCGGCGACAAGATCCGCAAGGCGAGGCGTCTGGAGTCGGGAGCTATCGGCTTTGGAGCGATGGCTGCTCGGCCCAGCGCTCCCTCCATGCTTCTGATGGTGCAAGGGCCGGCCTCGGGCATGCGGCCCCCCGACGACCTGGCAGGCCGGGGTGTGGACGCTGTCCTCCTGTCCCTCTCCAATCCCCAAGCGGACATGAGCCAGCTGTCCAGATGGGCCAAGGCGGCGGGCGATGTGCCCTGCGGCGCCCAGGTGATGGCTGCCAGCGGCGGAACCGTGGCCGCTCTCAAGGAGGCAGGGGCCGACTTCCTGGTCTTCGATGCCGAGGCCACCAGCGCCGAAGCCCTCCTGGACACGGAGATGGGCTACGTCCTCGCCCTCTCCGGCGAACCGACCGATTCATTCCTTAGAACGTTGGACTCCTTTCCCCTGGACGGCCTCTGGGTCCATGATTGGCGGGGGGCTCTGACGGTACATCGGCAGTTGGAGCTCCGTCGTGTGCATCTTCTTTCCCGCACCCCCTTATTTATTCCCGTTCGGCCGGACATCGGCTCCGCGGAGCTGGAGTGTCTGCGGAACGCTGGCGTGGTGGCCGTTGCCGTGAATGGGGCGGAGGCCGGCACCTGGCAGCAGTTGGGCGACCTGCGCCAGGCGATCGATGGGCTACCGGCCAGGGCGCGGCGGCGCGAGGAGAGGCCGGAGGTGGTGCTGCCCCTCGGAGGGGGGCTGGCCCCTGAAGCCGAGGAGGAAGAGGAGGAGGAGGAATTCCCGCCCGAGTGATTGCATGGCCTCGATATAGAGATTGAAGCCCAAGACCCACCATGGCCGGATGGTGCAACTGGAGCGCCTGAAATACAAGGCAGCCATGCTGCGGTAGACGCGAACAGGAAGAATACGAGAGGCTCTGGCTGAAGGTCAGGGCTTTTGTTGTTTGCTGGCGAAGCCCCCTGCTATAATGCGGTAGCAAATCGTGGCAAACCTTCAGGTTAGACATGGCTAAGGCCCAGAAACCGTTGATGGAAGCACAGGCAGTGGGCGCCCCGATGCCATCGGGACGCTATCGGCGTGTCGTGGCCAAGATCGGCACCAACGTTCTCACGGCAGGGACGGACCGCCTGAACCTGGAGGTGATGTCGTCCCTGGTGGGGCAGGTGGCCCGTCTTCACCGCCAGGGGAAGGACGTGCTCATCGTCAGCTCAGGGGCCATCGCCTGCGGGCGACATCGTCTGGGCATGGCCAAGGAGCGCAAAGATATACCGTTCCGTCAGGTGCTAGCGTCGGTGGGCCAGACCTACCTCATGCAGGCCTACGACGAGCTCTTCGCCTGGCACGACATCGTGGTGGCCCAAACGCTCCTCACCAAGCGCGACCTGGCCGACCGCCAGGGCTACCTGAACGCCCGCAACACCCTCCTGGCCCTTCTCGACGTGAGGGCGATGCCTATCGTGAACGAGAACGATGTGGTGGCGGTGGAGGAGATCGAGGGGGTCAAGATCGGCGATAATGATAACCTCTCGGCCCTGGTGGCCAACCTGGTGGATGCCGACCTGTTGGTGCTGCTCACCGACCAGGCCGGCCTCTTCACCACCGATCCGCGCCTCGACCCCCACTCTCGCCTCATACAACGGGTGGAGCGAATTGACGGGGAGATCGAGCAGCTTGCCGGCGAGAGCAGCGAACTCGGTGTTGGCGGCATGACCACCAAGATTCAGGCTGCCAGACTAGCCACCGCCGGCGGAACCCATGTGGTCATCGCCGACGGCCGCGAGAAGGACATCCTGGTGCGCCTGACCGAGGGCGAGGCCCTGGGCACTCTCTTCCCGGCGACGGTGGATCGCCTGGAGAGCCGCAAGCGCTGGATGCTGGCTGGCCTCTCCCTGAAGGGGAGCATCGTGGTGGACGCGGGGGCGGCCAGGGCTCTCCGCGAGGAGAAGCGGAGTCTTCTGCCGGCGGGGATACGCCGGGTGGAGGGCCCCTTCGAGCGGGGCGATGCCATAGCCATCTGCGACAGCGAGGGGCAGCGCATCGCCTGCGGCATCGCCAGCTACGGCTCCAGCGACATCGAAACCATTCATGGCCTCCGCTCCGAGCGCATCGAGGAGGTGCTAGGCTACCAGTACGGGGCGGAGGTAGTCCACCGCGACAATCTGGTGCTTCTGTGAGAGAATCCCTTGGAAAGGGGGCGGGCCATCGTCAGGAGTAGGTATGGGATCCGTCGCTAAGAAACGACGCAAGAAGATTCGCAAGCACAAGCATCGCAAGATGCTGAAAAAGTCCCGCTGGCAGCGCAGGCATGGTTAGTTGCCTGCCCACCGGCAGGCAAGCTAGTGGGCTGCCTCAGGGAGGGGAAGGTGGCGACACAGCGTTTTCGGGGCATGGTGGATGTCTTGAATACCGAAGGCGTGGTCGCAGCCAGGGCCTATTGTGAGCTGGTGATCGACGCCCTCGGTCTCGGCCTCGATGAGTGGGAGGGCGTCCTGCGCGACGTGAGTCCGGCGGGTGCCCTCGTCGAGAGCGGCCACTATCGCCTGCGACTGGCCACCGCCGCCGAGGGCGAGGTCGTTATTAACCAGGTCTTTGTGCGTGAAGAGGGCGGCCTGGGGGCGCCGGTCGTCTACCAGTTTCTGGGGACAGGGCCACCGCCGGAGGTTCCGCCAGGGGCAGGACGGTGACCCATGCTGGACAGGATTCGGCGAAGGGTCTCGTCCTTGAGGTGGCGCCGCTTGGCGGAGGACCCGCTGGTGAAGGTGGCCGGAACCATCCACGAGGTGGAGGTGGACGTGTGGCGAACGGCGCTGGAGCGCCAGGGGATAGGGGCCACCGTCCGTGAGCTTGCGCCGGAGGTCGCGCCGCCGGCGGGCCGGCCGAGCTGGGAGGTGTGGGTGCGGCAGAGCGACGAGCCGCAGGCCCGCCTCATCCTGGGCCTTTCGGGGCGCAGCGTGATCCGCCTGCCGCGGCAGAAGAAGGCGGAGCAGCAGTGAGCGCTAGGGTGGTGGTGTGGTGATGGATCTGAAGACAAACGTCCTCTACTACGGCGACAACCTGGAGATACTGCGGAACCACATTCCGGACGACTCGATTGACCTGATCTACCTTGACCCGCCGTTCAACAGCCAGGCCGACTACAACGTGCTTTTCAGGGAGCCCACGGGCGAGCTATCAGAGGCGCAGGTAAGGGCGTTCAGCGACACCTGGCACTGGGACCTGACCGCCGAGCGGACCTTCGAGGAAATTGTGACCGGCGGGCCGCCGCAGGTAGCGAAAATGATCGCGGCGCTGCGGGAGTTCGTGGGCCGCAACGATGTCATGGCTTACCTGGTCATGATGACCGCCCGGCTGGTTGAACTGCGGCGCGTCCTGAAGCCTACGGGGTCGATGTACCTGCACTGCGATCCGACCGCGGGGCACTATCTGAAGGTGGTGTTGGATACTGTATTCGGCGCGCGCAGCTTCAGGAATGAAATAGTCTGGAAGAGGACCTCGGCGCATAGCTCGGCCAGAAGATACGGCCCCATACACGATACGCTGCTCTTCTACAGCAAGTCGGACGACTACGCCTGGAATCAGCAACGCGCGGGCTATAGCGAGGAGTACTTGGACCGCTTCTACCGCCATACAGATAGTGACGGGCGCCGCTACCAGCTTGGGGATCTCACAGGTAGGGGCGTCCGCCACGGTGAGACCGGGCTCCCTTGGCGAGGCGTGGACGTTACAAGCAAGGGCAGACACTGGATGGTTCCGCCTCACGAGCTTGACCGGTTGGACAGCGAGGGACGCATCTACTGGCCGCCCAAGGGCGGTGTCCCGCGCTATAAGCGATACCTTGACGAGATGCCGGGCGTAGCGCTGCAGGACTTCTGGCATGACATCCCCCCCGTCCAAGCCCATGCTAAAGAACGGCTGGGCTACGACACTCAGAAGCCCCTCGCCTTGCTGGAGCGCATCGTCCAGGCCAGCTCGAACGAGGGCGATGTGGTTCTCGACCCCTTCTGCGGCTGCGGCACAGCCATCGTGGCCGCCCACAAGCTGAACCGCCGCTGGATAGGCGTCGACATCACTTATCTGGCTATCACTGTGATGCGGGAACGGTTGCAGGACAGTTTCGCCGGCATTCAATTCGAGGTCGTGGGCGAGCCCGTGGACGTGGCGGGAGCCCATGCCCTGGCCGAGCAGGATCGGTATCAGTTCCAGTGGTGGGCGCTGGGCCTTGTCAATGCCAAGCCCGTCGGGGACGACCGGAAGAAGGGCGCGGACAGGGGCATCGACGGCGTGATCGGCTTCGTGGAAACGGGCGGCAAGGCGAAGAGGGCCGTCGTCCAGGTGAAGAGCGGCCACGTAAATGCAGGGCACATCCGCGACCTCAAGGGCACAATGGAGCGGGAGAAGGCGGACTTGGGCCTGTTCCTCACCCTGGAGGAGCCGACGCAGCCCATGAAGACCGAGGCGGTGAGCGCCGGCTTCTACCACTCAGACCTCTGGGACGAGGAGTACCCGCGCATCCAGATCTGCACCATCGAGGAGCTGCTGGCGGGCAGGCAGCCCAAGCTGCCGCGCTGGGCAGCGGGCGGCTTCCCCAAGGCGCAGAAGATAGCTCGCAAGGAAGGCGAGCAGGGCGAGATGATGTGATGGCCACACCAGCGTCTGAACTGCAGACCAAGGGCCAGGCCGCGCGACAGGCGGCTCGTCAGTTACCCCGCCTGTCGGCGGAGGTCAAGAACCGCGCCCTGCACAACATCGCCGAGGCCCTTCTCTCGCGCCAGGAGGAGATCCTGGCCGTCAACGCCGAGGATTATGAGGCGGCAAAGGCCTCCGGCATGTCGGCCAGCGTCCTCGACCGCCTCCTCCTCAACCCCGAGCGCTTGGCGGCTGTCGCCGACGGCGTGCGTAAGGTGGCTGACCTGCCCGACCCCGTGGGCGAGGTCATCGACATGCGCACCCTGCCCAACGGCCTG
>CAZSHQ010000005.1:0-21844 GCA_964606995.1 uncultured Dehalococcoidia bacterium
ACCTCGAGGGAGCCAAAGCAGAACTCGCAGACGTGGACAGGCTCTAGCGGATAGCAGCGTCCGCATTCTCTACAGCGTAGATGAGTAGCGTAAGACATGTTGGCGATCCCCCCTTGCTTGACCACTGCCTGTTCATGGCAGTGTGATGCCCTCTCCCGTTGCCCCGACCTGGTCGGGGCGGGACATCGCCATCGTTGTCGCTGGCCAAGGCTGTAGAGTGCTCATCTACAAATCGAAAACCTCTTCGGCCTAACTCGAAGAGGCTTTTACGCGTATGTGCTAACGATGCTATCAGACACGAAGGGCTGTGTCAACTTCGCCTACCGCCCCTTGTACTCGGGCTTGCGCTTCTGGGCGAAGGCCAGGGGGCCCTGGCGGGCATCCTCAGTGCGGATGACTTCGGCCAGAAGCTGGAGCTCCAGGGCGAGCCCTTCCTCCAGGGGCATGTCCAGGCCGCGATAGGACGCCTGCTTGATGGCCCGCACGGCCAGTGGCCCGCACTCGCAGATGGCGTTGGCGATCTCCTCGGCCTTGGGCATCAGCTCGGCCAGGGGAACCACGTGGCTCACCAGGCCGCAGTGGAGGGCGGTCTGGGCGTCGATGCGGCCGCCGGTGAGGAGGATCTCCATGGCGAAGGTGAGGGGGATGGCGCGGGGCAGTCTCTGGGTGCCGCCGGCGCCGGGCATGATGGCGCGGGTGGGCTCAGGCAGGCCGAAGGTGGCGTGCTCGGCGGCCACGCGGATGTCGCAGGCCAGGGTCAGCTCCAGGCCGCCGGCCAGGCAGTAGCCGTTGATGGCGGCGATCATCGGCTTCCAGGTCTCGAAGTCCCTGGTGATGCCGCCGAAGGGCACGTCGAAGAAGCGGGCCTCGCCGCCAGCGAAGGCCTGGGCCATGGCCACCAGGTCGGCCCCCGCCGAGAATGCCTTCTCGCCAGCGCCGGTGAGGATGGACACCCACAGCTCGTCGTCGTCGCGGAAGTCGCTGAAGGCTTGGAGTAGCTCGCGGCTGGTGTCGGGGTCGACGGCGTTCATGCGTTCGGGCCGGTTAAGGGTGACGTAGGCGATGCGGCCCTTCTTCTCGTAGGTAATGTTGGTGAAGTCGGTCATGTCGTCCTCCCTGCTTGGTCACGGGCGTGTCAGTAGACAGGCCTAAGTATAAACGTCGCGGCGGGCAACTGGCCAGGGTCATATATATGTCAATAGAACAGATTATTTTTGAAGAACCCCTTGACAACGTTACGTCAATGGGTGTATATATTGGGGACGCTACAACTTGACACACTAGGATCGTGGCCAGCCGGGCAACGTGCGGTGGTGGACTGCCGGGGGCTTATCTCCCGGCCTCGAAGAGGCGGTGGGAATCGGCGACGGGCTGTTGCCGATTGTTGTTGCATAGGAGGGAGCTGGGGCTAGCGGATAGACGGTAGAACAGGGGAGAAAAAAAGGCCCCGGACGGCCGGAACCGCCGGAGCCCGGCAATAGGAAGCGCGAGTCAGCACACCCTTTTGCCATTTCTGATCATAACCCAGGCCGGGCTGACGGCGCAAGCGGGTTGCCAAGAAATCCCCACTTTTCCTCGGCTACGCTAACCCCCGCTCCCTCTCACAGAGAGGGGGTGAGGCCACGGGCAAACGCTACGGCAGGGCCGACCCCGATCGGATCGGGGCTGCGGCCATAGGCAAGCGAGATTCAAGCATAGGAGGTAAGGGAAGATGCGCGTAAGCATTAAGACCCTTGTGATCGGGGCAGGCGTGGTTCTCCTTGCCCTGGCCATTGGGTTGGGCAGCCACGGGGCGGCCCAGGCCGACCCGCCGACACCCTTCCCCCAGCCCGGCGACGGGGACACCACGATCCCAGTCACCACCGTGGCGGAGGTTACAGGCACCGGCACGCCACCGGAGATCAACTTCAAGTGGGAGAACGTGGACATGGACCCCGCCGAGGGCGTCTGGGCCTACTTTGACACGGGGACACCTCCACACGCCGACGATGACCCGGCAGACCCCGGCCTCGATTTCTGGCCCTGGCTGGGTGATGACCCGGAGCCAGCCGTCCCCGGCCTGGAGACGCGACTGATCCGCTACTGGGCGGCTGTGTCGGACCCCAACGGAATCGCGGACATCTCCGGCGTCTGGGTTGACGTGTTCGAGCCGCTGGACAACGATGGCGACACGCTGGTGGACGAGGACCCCGAGGACGGCACTGACAACGACGGCGACGGCGCGATCGACGAGGACCCGCCGGACATGGTCCTGAAGTACCAGCGCGACCTGGATCCGGTTGACTGCAGCGCGGTCGGCGAGTACGACACGACCGCTACCCCGCCGGTGGTGACCCTCGGCCTGACGCTGGAGGCCGCCATGGACACCGACCAGCTCACTCAGGCCGAGGCCGAGGAGATCGTCGTCAAGTGCTACAAGCTGGAGAAAAAGATCTACATGTGGGAGGACAACGTTAGCAAGGAGCAGCCGGCCGGGGAGTACCGTGTCGAGCTCAATGCTAACGACGCACACGGCAACCCCGCCACTCCCCTGATCAACTACTTCGAGGTCATCTCCATCGTCGGCCTGGTGATCGACTTCGGAGCTGGGGTTGACTTCGGCGAGATCCTACCCAGTACCGAGCAGATCGTCTCCGGTGACGAGGACATGTGCACGTCGGACGCGCCGACCGTGATGAACATCGGCAACGACCCGATGTACCTCTGGCTGCACTGGTACCCGATGGTCGGCCAGAACGTAGTCCCGCCGAAGGAGATCACCACCTTCGACGCCAGCTTCCAGAGCGAGAAGCTCTACTTCGACGCGTCGGTCCAGCGGGGCTTCTGCGAGCACCTGTGCTCCAACGAGTCCAAGGAGCTCAACCTTTCAGTCGAGCCGCCGGCCATTCTTCCCCAGGACACCTACATCGGCTCGCTTGACGTGATGGGCGCTCACCAGCCCGATCCGGAGTGTCCGCGGGTGCCGTAAGGCCACACTTCTTGTGGGGGGATGGCCGGGGAAGCCGGGCATCCCCCCACCCCACCGCGGGCTTGACAATCAACCGCCGCGGCTCGACAATCGAACACGAGGTATCAGATTGTGCTGACTCGCAGCGCCAGTGCGGTGGCATTGGCGGCAGTGGCAGTTACTGTGCTGCTTTGTGCATTTGCTCCCTCGGGAGCCGTGCATGCCCAGGGTATCGGCATCGCTCCCGCCAGCATCGAGTTGGAGGATGCTCTGCGGGGAAGCGAGTACCGGCGCACCGTCAGCGTGATCAACCGCGAGGCCAGCGAGCTCACCTTCCGCTTCACCAGGATGGGAGAGGTGGGCGAGTGGGTCTCGCTCCACCCTCCTGACGATCCGACCGCCACGCTGGACACGATCGTCGTCCCCCCGGGAGGAGGCATAACCCGCGTCCTGCTCCTCATAGTGGTGCCGTCCACCGCGCCCAACGGGCCCCATGAGGGCGGCATCGGCGTCCAATCCGTCGCGGAAGAGGGAGCGACCGAGGGTGTCTCCAGCGTCCAGATCGGCCTCTCCATGGGGCTAGACGTCAGTGTCACGGGAACGCAGAAGCTGACCGGCGACGTGCTCGACATGTATGCCAAGGATGTCGAGGTGGGCTATCCCCTCCGCGTGTGGACGAAGTTTCACAATACGGGCAACGTCGACTGCCAGCCCAACATCGGTGTGCAGGTTGAGGATGCCGAAGAGGCCGAGGTTGGGGAGACTTCCTGTGCGGATACCACCGTTGAGCCGGCCGCCGTCAAGCTTATCCGCTGTGAGTGGGACACGACGGGCACGGAGCCGGGAGAGTACGTCGCCCGCGTCTCGGTCTCCCTCGGCGACGAGAACATCGATACCCGGACCCTGGACTTCGAGATCTTTCCGGTCGGGACCCTCACCCGTCAGGGAGTCCTTGAGGAACTCACCCTGGAAAATGCCCCCTATCCCGGGGCGGTGGCTGAGATCGCCGCCCGGTTCCGCAACACCGGTCAGATCGACACCCGCGCCGTCTTCCTGGGCGAGCTGTACTACGATTCCGTGCTCACTGACACCCTCTCCGCCCCGGAGCGGCTTGTGGAGCCGGGTGAGGCCGTCGCCCTTGAAGCCTTCGTCAAAGTGCCTCAGGCCGGAAGCTATACCGTAAGGGGCAAGGTGAACTATGAGGGCAAGGAGACGGAGGAGAAGGAAGTGACCTTCGATGTCCAGGGACCAGGGGGCGGCGGCGACGATGAACTGCCCATCTGGGTTTGGATATTGATCGGCGGCGGCACTCTCGTCGGAGCCGTGGCCATCGTTGGCTGGACGTGGAGCCGGGCCCTGGTCCGAAGGTTGTTGCGTTTGTTCCGCTTGTAGCTGGACACCAAGCCGCCCAGGGCATAGACAGGCTCAGACTGTAGAAGAGGATAAGCGTCCGAATGATGGCAGGCGCCCTCAGGACTGTTGTGGGGCTCGGGGTTGTCCTGGGCTTACTGGCCGTTGGCATCGGGCTCCTGTCCCAGGGGGCCAGGGCCGATCCTCCGACACCCTGGCCGGCGCCCGGCGACGGGGATGTGTCGATCAACGTACAGACGAGGGCTAGGGTAGTCGGCCCCCCTACGGTGACCATCGACATCAAGCCGTGCTGCAAGTGCAACGTGATCATCCTCCACCGCTGTTGCTGCTTCGCGATCGTCCCCGTGGCCATAATCACCACGCCCGACTTCGACGCCACGACCGTTGACCCCGATACGGTCAGTTTCGCCGGTGCTCAGGCGAAGTGGTCGGGGGCTTTTGACGTCGACCGCGACGGAGACCAGGACCTGCTCTTGATATTCAAGACCAGGGAGACGGACTTGGCCCCCGGAGATACTGAGGCCTGCCTGGATGGTGAGACCTTTGATGGTGCTCCCATCCACGGCTGCGACTCCGTGTGGATTGTTGATCTCGGCTGGTTCATGGCCGCCGGTACCGTCGCCGCTGCCGTCGAGCTGGACGGCGGTGTAGGCGAGGACGTGTCTGGGGGCACAGGCGAGACGGCAGCACTCGGCGCTTCTTCGAGGCCCATCGCCCCGCCGCCAGCGGGCGGCGATGGAGCGGGCTCGTGGAGGAATGGCTGGCCCTGGTGGGTCGGCCTGGCCCTAGGGGTCGTCACCGGCGCATTTATCGTAGGCGGCGTGGGTTGGGCTCTCGGTGCGAAACGGTGAAATGGGTCGCCTGACCATTAGTACGGCTTGACCAGGTTCACGGCGTTCACCGGGCCGTTGGCTTCAGTCTGCCGTAGTGGATAGTAGCTCGGCTAGCTCCTCGTTTTCCACATCGGGGCCGACCACGGCCAGAACCAGCTTGCCCGCCTGGACGATGCGCTGGGCCACGCGCAGGACATCGTCGGCGGTGATCGCCCGCAGCTTCTCCACCACTGACTCGATGGGATCGATCTCGCCCATGGTCAGCAGCAGCTCGCCGGCCCGCTGGCCCAGGGCCATAGATATCGCAATAGTTGAGATTATTTTTGACGAACCCCTTGACAGCGTTACGTCAACGGGTGTATATAGTGGAGACGTTACGGCTCAATAGAGGGGTATCATGACCGTTAGACCGAGGTGCGGCGGTGGGCTGCCGGGGGCACACCTCCCGGCCTCGAAGGAACGGTGGAAATCGGCAACGGTCTGTTGCCGATTATTATTGCACAGGAGGGAGCTGGCGCTAGCGGATAGGCAATAGGATAGGGGAGAAAAAGGGCCCCCCGACAGGTCGGGGAGCCCGGCAATAGGAAGCGCGAGTCACCACACTCCTTTGCCACTTTTGATCATAATCCAGGCTGGGCTGGCGGCGCAAGCGGCTTGCCGAGAAATCCCCCCCTTTCCTCCCCTACGCTACCCCGCTCCCTCCCGCAGAGAGGGGGTGAGTCTGCGGGCAAACGCTGGGACAGGGCCGACCCCGACCGGATCGGGGCTACGGCGATAGGCAAGCGAGATTCAGACCATAGGAGGTAAGGGAAAGTGAAAAGAAGCATACTGATGAGCCTGCTGGTGATCGGCGCGGTGGCGGCGGTCATCGGCGGGGCTACCATGGCCTACTTCAGCAGCAGTGAAACGGTGGGTGTCTCGTCCGACGCAGGGACAATGGACCTGCAGGTGTCCAAGGACGGGGGTGCTATTGGTACCTGGTTCGATGGGAACACCATGACTTGGTCAACTCCAGCCGCCTGGGCTCCGGGAGACACGGCTACTCTTGTGGTGACCATGAGGAACGTGGGCTCAAGTGGTGCACTGATGCTGGGTGTTGGCGGTGAGAACTTAGGCGGCACTCTTGGGCTCGTAGACGTCATCCACATCACGGAATTTGACGCTACCGAGTTTCATGGCGGCGACTACATGGGTATCCCTATGTCGTACTGGTGCAACGCGGGCCCTGTAGGTTCTAAAATGGATGCCAATGACGACGACGTTGTGACCCTCCGGGAATTTGTAGACTGGCCGTACAGCGGAAAATTCTGGGAAGGCGGTCACCCACCGACGGCTGACTACCTAGACCCGAATCCTAGTGACCTCAAGAGGGTCAGGATCACATTTGAGTTTGATCCGGCCGCTGGCAACGAGTACCAGGGTGCTACCGCCAGCTTTGACCTCAAATTCACAATAACCGATGATACGACGGTCCTCGGCATTGGTGGCTAACGGTCACTCGGCTGTTACCTTTACCCTGAACCAGGATAGTAGCCAGTAAGCGGGGCGGTTCACGTGGTGGGGATGGGCGCCCATCCCCACCACGCCCCCCCGTGCCGGTGTAGGTGAGTGAATGTTTGTCTCAGGAATTAGGTTTCTGTTTCGGATAGCGAGTCTTCTCGTCAGCGTAGCTGTGGCGCTGGCGTTGGTGGGCGTCATCCTCTTCTTTGTGGTGCCCCGGGTCCTTCAGTGGGACATGCAGGTGGTCCTGAGCGGCAGCATGGAGCCGGCCATGCCAGTAGGCTCCGTCGTGTTGGTCCGCCCGGTGGACCCCGAAGCGGTCGCCCTCGGCGACATCATTACCTTCCGGCAGCAAGGCTCACCCGACTTCGTCACTCACCGCGTGGTGGAGGTGGTGAACGAGGAGTCGCTCAGCTTCCGCACAAGGGGAGACGCAAACGAAGAGCCTGACACTTCGCTGGTTCCCGCTGATGCACTGAGGGGCCGGGTGTGGGTGACCATTCCATACCTGGGCTACGTGGCCCAGCATGTACGCCAGCCTTGGGGTTTCCTCCTGCTTGTGGGCCTGCCCGGGGGCCTCATCATCGCCGGCGAGCTTTTCCGCATATTCACCACCTTGCGTCGAGGGAGACAGGGGGAACATCGGCCGCAGCAGGTTAACCAGAGCTCGCACAGGCCCCGTGGCCTCGCCGCCTGGCTGGCCCTGGGCGGCATTGCCGCTCTGGTGGTCGCGCCAGCGCTGCTTCGTACGCGTGCCGCTGAGCACGGCCGCCAGGAGAGAGGCGGCACGCGGGCGCGAAGGCAGCCGAGGCTTTGGCGCCCTCTCTCTTTGGTCTTCCTGACCCTCGGATTGGTGGGCAGCGGGGCGGGATTTTGGGAAAGCGGCAGTTATGGCCTGTTTTCAGATAGCGAAACGTGCTCTGCTGACATCCAGGCCGCCGGGCCGCAAGCTATCCCCGCCACCGTCGACATCGACCCTGACACCCTAAACCCCGAGAGCGAGGAGAACTTCGTTACGGCGTACATAGAGCTGCCAGAGGGATGGCATGTGGATGAAATCGACATCCATACTGTCCAACTGTGCCTCGATGATAGCTGCACCAGGGCCGAGGAGCATCCCACAGCCGTCGGCGACGAGGATGGGGACGGCATTCCCGATCGTATTCGTATGGTCAAGTTCAGCCGCGAGGCCGTTATCGTCCTACTTGACGGTCGGACGGTCGACATCACGTTCAGGGTGAAGGGGGAGGTTTCGGGCAGCCCGTTCGAGGGCACGGATACGATACGGGTGCTCGACTCGCACGGCGGCGCGGAGGACGCAGAGCCGGCTGCGCCTCAGGAGCCGCCACCTCCGCCGTCCGCACCCCCGGTGGGATATGAGGTGCAGCCGGGCGACACGCTGATCGACATCGCCGCTCGCTTCGGCACAACTGTGGAGGCTCTCGTCAGGCTCAATGGGCTGCACGACGCCAATCTAATCCTCTACGGCTCGGCGCTCAATGTGCCCTGCGTCGGCGAGGACGCAGGCGGCGCTACTGCCGGCGTGTCCCCCATAGTACAGCCGCACTTCAGTCTGCCGTAGCGGCTAATAGCTCCGCCAACTCCTCGCTCTCGACGTCGGGGCCGACTACTGCCAGAACCAGCTTGCCCGCCTGGACGATGCGGCGGGCGACCCGCATGACGTCGTCGGCGGTGATCGCCCGCAGCTTCTCCACCACTGACTCGATGGACTCGATCTCGTCCATGGTCAGCAGCAGCTCGCCGGCGCGTTGGCCCAGGGCCATGGGCGTCTCCAGGCTCAGGCGGAAGCTGCCCACGCTGTAGTCGCGCACCCTGGTCATCTCCTCCTCGCTCACGGGCTCCTCCAGTAGCTTGCGCAGTTCGCCGACGATGACCCGCGTCGCTTCCTTCAGGTTCTGGGGGGCGACGCCGGCGCTGATCACCAGCAGGCCGGTATCGAAGTAGCGGCTCACGGCCGAGCCCACCGAGTAGGCTAGCCCTCGCTTCTCCCGCACCTCCTTGAACAGGCGGGAGCTCATGCCCCGGCCCAGGAGGCTGTTGAATATCATCAGGGCGTAGCGGTCGGGGTCCTTTCTGGCGAAAGCGGGGAGGGCCATGGCCAGATTGGCCTGGCTTATGGGGCGGCTCTCGGCAGTCACCCGCTGGGTGGGGAGGTTGGAATCGAGCGGCAGGAAGGGGGGAGAGGGCTTGGCTGATCGGTCTTCGAAGTGGCGATGGGCGAGGGCCGCTACCTCCTCGTGGCTGACGTTGCCGGCCACGCTGATCACCAGGTTGGCTGGCACGTACCAGGCGTCCATGTAGTCCAGGAAGTGCTGGCGCTGGATGGTGGCTACCGTCTCCTCGTTGCCGGCAGTGCTCCAGCCAAGGGGCTGATCGCCGTAAAGGGCCTGGATCAGCAGCTCGCCCACCCACACGCCCGGCTGGTCGTGATTGCGGCGGATCTCCTGCTGCACCACCGAGCGCTCTCGTTCCATCTCCTGGGCGTCGAGCAGGGGATGAAGGATCATATCGGCCAGCACGTCCATGGCCAGGTCCAGCTTATCGTAGGGGAGGTGGTTCCAGAAGCAGGTGATCTCCTTCGTGGTGTAGGCGTTGAGGACGCCGCCTGCCCCTTCAATGGCCTCGGCGATGGCCATAGCGGTCGGGCGGCGCTCACTTCCCTTGAAGATCATGTGCTCCAAGAAATGGGCGAGCCCTTGAGAGCCGCGCTCCTCGGCTCGCGAGCCCGTCCCGGTGAAGAGGCTAACGCTGACCGATTGGGCAGTGGCAAGGGGTGTGGTCACCATCCGCAAGCCATTGGGCAACTCGGAGATCTCCCAGGAGATGGTCATGCACGCCCCCTTTCTGACCCTGGCGAAAGCAGGGTCAGTATAGGTGAACCATAATGGGATGGTCAAGAAAGGCATCGACCTGATCTCTGGTCTGTGCGTCTCTTGGCAGTGAGCATTTTGATAATCAATCTAGCTCTTTGCTCAGTTTCCCCGGGCCCCTAACGCTTGACAGGCCTTCGCCGTCGCCCGTATGATGATTGTGAATTACATGACGAAGTACATTTTCGTCACCGGCGGTGTGGTGAGTTCCGTAGGGAAAGGGATCACCACCGCCGCTCTCGGTCGGCTCCTCAAGGCCCGCAGCATCTCCGTCGTCATCCAGAAGCTGGACCCCTACCTCAACGTCGACCCCGGCACCATGTCTCCCTACCAGCACGGCGAGGTATTCGTCACCAACGACGGCGCCGAAACCGACCTCGACCTGGGACACTATGAGCGCTTCCTGGATCAGGATCTCACCCAGGCTAGCTCCGTGACCTCCGGCCAGATCTACCAGGCGGTCATCGCCAAGGAGCGACGGGGCGTCTACCTGGGCCGCACCATCCAGTCTATCCCCCACGTGACCAACGAGATTAAGGAGCGCATCCGCGCTGTCGGGCGGGAGAGCGACGCCAGCGTCGTCATTGTGGAGGCGGGAGGCACCGTGGGCGACATCGAGGGCCAGCCTTTCCTGGAAGCCATCCGCCAGATGCGCAAAGAGGAGGGGCGGGATGATACCCTCGCTATCCATGTAACTCTTCTCCCCTATATGGCCACCACTGGCGAGCTGAAGACTAAGCCTACTCAGCACAGCGTTCGCGAGCTGCGCAGCATGGGCATCCAGCCCGACGTCATCATGTGCCGCAGCGATGACCAGATGCCCGATGACCTGCGCGATAAGATCTCGCTGTTCTGCGACGTCGAGAAACGGGCGGTTGTGCCCCTTCCCACCATGTCCACTATCTACGAGGTGCCGCTGGCTCTGGAGCAGGCTGGCCTGACGGCCTACATCATGGAGCGCCTGCATCTTCCCGGCGTCTCGCGCGACCTGGCCGATTGGCAGAAGTGGGTGGCGCGGCTCAAGAGCCCCCGCGGTCGGGTTTCCGTGGCGGTGGTCGGCAAGTACGCCGAGCTGCCCGATGCCTACCTTTCGGTGAAGGAGTCCCTGATCCACGCCGCCGTTCACTACGGCCTGGGAGTGGACATCCGCTGGGTGCCCTCGGGCAAGCTGGAGGAGGGTGGTGGTGAGGCCGCCTTAGAGGGGGTGCACGGCATTGTGGTGCCTGGAGGCTTCGGCGAACGGGCCATCGAGGGGATGGTCCGTGCCGCTCGCTACGCCCGCCAGGAGGGGGTGCCGTACTTGGGGCTCTGCCTGGGCCTGCAGATCATGGTCATCGAATTCGCCCGCCATGTGTTCCAGAGCGATGATCCCCACTCCACCGAGTTCTGCCCCAGCACGTCCTATCCGGTGATAAGCCTTCTTTCCGAGCAGGAGGGTATCGAGGACAAGGGCGGCACCATGCGTCTGGGCGGTTACCCCTGCCATCTGGTGGACGGTAGCAAGACCTACGCCGCTTATGGTCAGCCAGAGGTAGTAGAGCGGCACCGCCATCGCTACGAGTTCAACAACGCCTATCGAGAGGCCCTGGCTGAGGCCGGCCTCATCCCCAGCGGCCTATCGCCCGACGGGACGCTGGTGGAGATCTGCGAGCTGCGGGATCATCCCTGGATGGTGGGCTCCCAGTTCCACGCCGAGTTTCGCTCTCGGCCCAACCGACCCCATCCCCTGTTCCAGGGCTTTCTGGAGGCAGCCGCCCGGAAGGCTGGTCAGTTGCCTGCCCCGGCAGCCGCCATCGAGGAGGCCTCCCCCCGTCTGTGAGTGTGCCGGCGGGCAGGGTGCTTTTGCGGGGGGCCAAAAGAAGCTATAATCCGCTCTGAGAGGGTGAGGATGCGATTATTTCTGGACACGGCCAGCGTTGACGAGATCCGAGCGGCGGCAAAGCTGGGGGTAATCTCTGGGGTGACCACCAACCCCACTCTGTGGGCCAAGGCGGGGGGAGGTAACTACCGCGACATCGTCCTGGAGATCTGCGAGATCGTCGATGGGCCCATCTCCGCCGAGTGCCTCGCCCGCGATGTGGACGGGCTGGTGGAGGAGGCGCGTCGCGTCGCCTCCTGGCACCCCAACGTGGTGGTGAAGATACCGATCGATGAGGCGGGGCTGGAGGCGACCTCTCGCCTATCCAAAGAGGGGATCAAGATCAACACGACCCTGGTCTTCTCCGCCAACCAGGCTCTCCTGGCTGCCCAGGCGGGGGCCACCTACATCAGCCCCTTTGTCGGGCGCCTGGACGACGTGGGCCACGACGGCATGGCAGTGGTGGCGGATAGTGTGCAGATCTTCGAGCGCTATCACCTGCCGAATCAGGTGCTGGCGGCGAGCCTGAGGCATCCTCTCCACGTGATTGCGGCTGCAAAGGCTGGCGCCCACATCGCGACCATGCCCTACAGCGTGCTTATGGGGATGCTTCGCCACCCCTTGACCGACGTAGGAATCGAGCGCTTCTTGGCCGACGCCGAGAAGGCCGCGAAAACGGCGCGGTCCACCGGTCATCCCTGACTTTCGACACCACCAAGCCGCGGCTCCCGCACGTCTCTTCAGGCCCTCCTACGATGTCACCAATGTACCGGGCGAGTACACGGGATTGACGAGCATTTCAGATTGGGCTAGACTGAGGTCAGAAAGGGTGGGCTTCCTTTTTGGAAGCGTTGTGCTGTATACGTGTAACGGAGGCTGAAGGCAAGTGGCCAATCAGGTGGGCAAGCGTTATCAGTGTACTAAGTGCGGCACGGAGATGATCGTTACCAAAGGTGGCGAGGGAAACCTCTCCTGCTGTGGCCAGCCCATGGAACTGAAGAAATAAGGGGAGGTAGAGCATGGCTAACCAGTTGGGCAAGCGATTTCAGTGCGAGAAGTGTGGCACCGAGGTGTTGTGCATTAAGCCAGGCAATGGTAACGCCCATTGCTGCGGAGCTCCCATGAAGCTGCTCCAGCCGAAGGTTCTGCCCTCCGCTGATTAGGGCGCTCGCCCGAGAAAAGCTGAGGCCGCTGGGAATGTTCTCAGCGGCCTTCTTTTTCTCTTCGCCAGCCCCCGCTGGACCCCCTCTACGTTATCCCTGAGGGGGAAGAAGCGGTAGGGGCCCCGCTCCACCTAGCGCTCGGACATGCGCTTAGCCCGCTCCAAAGCCTCCTCGAAGCTGACCTTCTTCTCCATAGTGCTCGTCTCTAGCCTCTCAGATCGAGTCTATTGCGGTCTTCCTTGATGGGCAAAGGGCTTTCGATAATGCTAAGATGCTGTAGTTACCACAACCAGGGAGGTCAAGGCCGATGATAAACAAGATCGTGGGCAGCTTCGATGAGGCCGTGGCCGACATGGTCGATGGGTCCACTCTGCTCATCGGAGGCTTCGCTGGCGCGGGGGAGTGTCCTAGCTACCTGATTGCCGCCGTGGCCCGAAAAGAGGTCAAGGACCTGACCATGGTGGGCAACGTCGGCGGTTGGGGGCCGAACCTGGTGGAGGTCCTACGCGAGCGTATGGCGGTCATCCAGGAGGTCCCGCCGGACTTCTACGACCCCGGCCTGCTCGTGGGCAGGGGGCAGGTGAAGAAGGGCATCGTCACTTATCCTGCTGCGCCCGGCCGCTTTTACACCCCCTTCGAGTGGGGGGTGATGCAGAGGGAGATCGAGCTGGAGCTCACGGGCCAGGGGACGCTGTGTGAGAGAATACGGACGGGCAAGGGAGGCATCGCTGCCTTCTATACGCCTGTGGGCGTGGGTACTGTCATAGGAGAGGGCAAGGAAGTGCGGGAGTTCAACGGCCGCAAGTACCTGCTGGAGCACGCTCTGAGGGGGGACTTCTCCCTCATCCGCGCCCACAAGGCGGATAGGTACGGGAACCTGGTGTATTGGGGGACAACGCGCACCTTCAATGCTGTGATGGCTGGCGCTTCTACGGTGACGGTTGCTGAGGTGGACGAGGTGGTGGAGCTGGGCGAGTTGGACCCGGAGTGCGTCGTGACCCCGGGGGTGTATGTGCAGCGGGTGGTGGTGCGGCCCAAGGAGCCCAGCCCCTGGAACGAGGCGATATAGGGAATAGAGGGAGGCAAGACTATGCCTGGAGAGAGGCTAGACGAGCAGGTCATGGCCCTCCGAGCGGCCAAAGAGTTCCAGGAGGGGATGGTAATCAACCTGGGGGTGGGAATACCCACCTACTGTAGCAACTTCGTGCCGCCCGAGCGGGAGGTGCTCTTCCACTCGGAGAATGGGGTCATCGGGTTCGGGCCGATCATCGACAACCCCGATGAGGCCGATGACAGGCTGGTCAACGCCGGCGAGCAGTCCGTATCCAGCAAGCCGGGGATGGCTCTCATGGATCACGCCGAGAGCTTCTGCATTATCCGCGGCGGCCACATCGATATCACTGTCCTGGGGTCGGTGCAGGTGTCGGAGAAGGGGGACCTCGCCAACTACCTCATCCCTGGCAAGCAGGTCGGGAACCTGGGCGGAGGGCAGGACCTGGCTTTCTGCGCCAAGAAGGTCATCGCCCTCATGATCCACACTACTAAGGAGGGCGGGCCGAAGATCGTCAAGGAGTGCACGGAGCCGATCACCGCGCCGCAGTGTGTGGATCAGATCATCACCGATATCGCCGTCATCGAAGTGACCCCTGAGGGGCTGGTGCTGCGGGAGGTGGCCCCCGGCTGGACGGCGGAGGAGGTGCAGGCTCTGACGGAGGCCCGTCTCATCGTGCCCCCTGACCTGCAGGAAATGACTCTGCTGTAGGGGGACTGGCCTGACCGCTACTCTCGTTCTTCACAATGCGCACGTGCTCACGATGGACCCGCGGCGGCCGCGCGCCCAGGCTGTGGCCGTCCAGGGCGAGCGCATTCTGGCTGTCGGCTCGGATGGCGAGATCTTCCGCCGAGCCAGAAGCCCGAGTGCGGAGGTGATCGACTGCCGAGGACGGGCGGTGCTGCCCGGCTTCATCGACGCGCACTGCCACGTGCTGGCCTACGCCGCCAGCCTCCTTGCCGTGGATTGCGGCCCCGATGCTGTATCCTCCATCGGCGACATCCAGGCCGCAGTGCGGCGGCAGGCGGAGGTCACTGCCGCTGGGCGCTGGGTCCGCGCCGTCGGCTACAGCGAGGTCGACCTGGCTGAGGGGCGTCATCCCACTCGCTGGGAGCTTGATGTTGCCGCGCCGGATCACCCGGTGCGGCTGATCCACCGCAGCGGCCACGCGTGCGTGCTCAATAGCCTGGCCCTGCGCCTGTGCGGCATCGGCATGGAGACCGAGGAGCCGCCCGGCGGGTACATGGAGCGTGACGCCGCCAGCGGCGAGCCCACCGGCCTCCTGCTGGAGATGAACGAGCTGGTGGATCGGGCTGTGCCTCCTCTGAGCTGGGAAGAACTTGTTGCGGGCCTGCGCCTGGCCAGCGAGCGCTTTCTGGCCGCGGGGATCACCTCCGTCGTCGACGCCAGCCATACCAACGGCCCTGCGGAGTGGGAGCTTCTGCGACGGTTGCGCCAGCAGGGGCACCTGTTGCCTCGCCTGACGGCCATGGTGGGCTTCGAGCACAGGGAGGCAGCCGCCCGCTGGATGGAGAACGAAGGCGGCGATGACTTCCTGGAGTTGGGGGCGGTGAAGATCGCCATCAAGGAATTGGGGGAGAAGATTTATCCCGAAGAGGATGCCTTGGCAGAGATGGTCTGCCAGGCCCATGCCCAGGGCTGGCAGGTGTCGATTCACGCTGTGGAGGAGCGGGCGGTGGCTGCCGCCGCTGGCGCCCTGTCGCGGGCGCTGGCTCAGCTTCCACGCCAGGATCATCGCCATCGTATCGAGCACTGCGGTGTCTGCCCGCCGCCGCTGGTGGAGCGGATAGCGACGGCGGGGCTGATGGTGGTCACTCAGCCCTCCTTCCTCTACTACAACGGCGACCGCTATCTGCGGCAGGTGTTGCCGCAGAGGCAGCCCCACCTCTATCCCCTGCGCTCGCTCCTGAGGGCGGGCGTTCGCTTGGCTGGCGGCTCCGACTGTCCGGTGGTCGGGCCGGAGGTGGTTGCTGGCCTCTACGGGGCCGTCGCCCGTCGCAGCAAGGGCGGCCGGCGCGTTGGGGGGGAGGAGAGCATTTCCGTCGAGGAGGCGTTGGGCCTGTACACGATGGCCGCTGCCTATGCCTTCTTCGCTGAAGGGGAGCGGGGCAGCATCGCTCCCGCCAGGCTGGCCGACCTGGTGGTGCTCTCGGGCGACCCCATGGCCTGCCCAGCGGGCGAACTCCCGACGCTGCGACCGCAGATGACCATCGTCGGAGGGAAGGTGGCTTGGCGCGCCGACGAATGGGGCTCTACTCAGGGTTGACTGTAAGCTGTGACATAAATAAGATTGGGAACGTGCCTTCATTATCTATGGCCAGGGGGAGGGGAAGTATTTGCCAGAAGTGATTATCGGCCCGAACGAATCGTTCGAGCAAGCCCTGAGACGATTCAGCAAGCTGGTCCAACAGACGGGCGTTCTGGCTGAGGCACGACGGCGGGAGCACTTCGAGCCGCCCAGCGTAACGGCCAAGAAGAAGAAAGCTGCCAAACTGCGCAAGAGCCGCAAGAACAGTCGCCGCTTTCGGTAGGCTGGTTTCTCTCAATATGGCTCTCAAAGATAAACTTGCCGGTGATCTGAAGGATGCCATCCGCGGCCGCGATGAGCGCCGTAAGACGGCGATTCGTTTGGTGATGGCGGCTGTTAAGAACGCCGAGGTGGCCGGGGGTGAGGCCCTGGACGATGCCGGTGTCCTTAAGGTGATCAGCAAAGAGGTGCGCAGGCACCGGGAGAGCATCGAAGGGTTCCAGAAGGGTGGCCGACAGGACCTGGTGGACAAGGAAGAGGCGGAGCTGGCTGTCCTTCTCGCTTATTTGCCCCCTGCCATGTCTCGCGAGGAGATCGTCAAGGCAGCCCGCGAGGTCATCGCCCAGGCAGGAGCGCGTGGACCGGCTGACAAGGGCAAGGTGATGCCCGTCCTCATCTCTCAGCTAGCAGGCCGTGCCGAGGGCCGCGAGATAAACGAGGTGGTCACGGAGCTGCTGGCCGAAATCTCCAACTCCTAGTCCTCCTTTCTCCTCATGTCCTTTCGCCTGCGATTTGCGTCTGATATCATGGAAGGACGCCACTAAGCGGGCGTGGCTTATGCTTGCAAGGTCGACGACAAGAAGAAAAATTTCCGCCCTGCGGGCGGCCGTCTTTAGCGCCGTCGTGGGGGTGGCCCTCATCTTCATTCTCTTTCCCGTCTTTCCCGCCGGCCTCGACGTTGGGGAAGGCGAGATTGCCACGCGGGACATCAGCGTCCACGGCGAGGTCATCGTCTCCGAGGGGCAGGTCATCACCGCCGACGTCATGGAGCAGCTTCGGGATGCCGGTCTGGTAGACGTGCACCTGCAGGGAGACCATGTCGCCGCGGCGGTTTTGGTGGCACTGTTGGGGGCTCTGGCCCTGGGGGGTTACCTATACCTCTTTCAGCCCAAGGAGGCCTCCAGCCTGCCGCGCCTTCTCCTGCTGGCCCTATTGGTCGTACTGTGGGTGGCAGCCGCCAAGCTCCTGCTGGCCCCGGCCTTACCGGACAACGACAGGCTCTTTCTGGCCTACCTTCTGCCGGTGGCAGCGGCGCCAATGCTGGTGGCTGCCCTCCTCGATGCCGGCCTGGCAGTGGCCGTGGCGGCCGTTCTGGCCTTTCTCGTTACGTTCGCCGGTTTCTATCAGCCCGATGCTCGTAGCGTGGTGACTGGCAACGCGACTGGGGCTTTCCAGATGGCATCGGTATTCACCCTGGCTGGTCTGGTTGGCATATATGGGGTTCATCGGGCGGAGCGGGTGAATCGCTACCTGCTCGCCGGCGGAGCGGTGGCCCTTGTCTCGTTCGTTGGTCTGCTTGTCTTCTGGCTGCTCGACCCCCGCCGCGAGGTGATAGACCTGCCCTGGGCCCTTCTGGCCACTGCCCTGGGCGGGCTTCTGTCGGCAGTGATCACTGTGGGCGCTTTCATTGTCCTCGGCCTTCTGTTTGGCATCACTACCCGCGTACAGCTCATGGAGTTGGCCCAGCTCAACCATCCCCTCTTGCGGCGGCTACAGGCGGAGGCGCCAGGCACCTTCCACCACAGCGTTGTGGTGAGCAACCTGGCCGAGCGGGCGGCCGACCTGGTGGAGGCTGATGCACTGCTGGTGCGAGTGGGTTGCTATTACCACGATATCGGCAAGCTGGCGCGTCCGAGCTTCTATATCGAGAACCAGTTGGAAGGGCGGAACCCTCACGAGAGGCTGGACCCCTACACGAGCGCCAGGATCATCTCGGCCCATGTGGCTGCGGGCATGGAGTTGGCCCGCAAGTACAGGCTTCCGACGCAGGTGCGGGCTTTCATCAGCGAGCACCATGGCACTCGCCTGGTGACCTACTTTTACCGCAAGGCGAGCCAGGAGAACCCCGATGTGGACCCGCGCCAGTTTGCCTACGCGGGCCCCAAGCCGCAGAGCGGGGAGACGGCTATCGTGATGCTGGCTGACTCGGCGGAGTCGGTGGTGAGGAGCAGCCGCGACCGCTCGCCGGAGCGGATCGACGCCCTGGTGGATGCCGTGATCGCCGAGCGGCTGTCCGAGGGCCAGCTTGATGAATGCGACCTCACGCTACGTGACCTGAAGGTCATCGGCGAGTCCCTCAAGGCTACCCTGCGGGGGATCTACCATCGCCGCATCGAGTACCCGCCTCCCACGGAGGGGGAGAGGGCGGCCCAGGCTGCGCGCTTCCTGGAGCAGGTGCCTTCCGCCCCCATCGATGGCACTTCGCCGCCGCTGGAGATAGAGCGCCCCACCTGATCTGGGGCTGGTGTATAATCGGCGGGAGATGCGGTTCGCGGTTATCGTCTTCCCGGGCACCTGGAGCGACGGCGACTGCTACTACGTCCTCAACGACATCCTGGGCCAGCCCACGGACTACGTGTGGCATCGCCAGGCTGACCTCTCCCCCTACGACTGCATCATCCTCCCCGGCGGCTTCTCCTACGGCGACTACCTGCGGGCGGGGGCCATCGCGCGCTTCTCGCCGGTGATGGAGGCGGTGGTGAAGGAGGCTCGGGCGGGCAAGCTGGTCCTGGGCATCTGCAACGGCTTTCAGATCCTGTGCGAGGCGGGGTTGCTGCCCGGCGCTCTCATACGCAACGAGAGCCTTCAGTACCGCTGCCAGTGGGTGAACCTGCGGGTGGAGAACAACGATACGCCGTTCACCAGCGCCTGTCGGCGGGGGCAGGTGCTGGCCATCCCCATTGGTCACGGCGAGGGGCGCTATCACGCCGACGCCGAAACCCTGGCCCGGCTGGAGGCGGAAGGGCGGGTGGTCTTCCGCTATTGTGACGCCGATGGCCAGGCCACAGCGGAGGCCAACCCCAACGGCAGCGCCAACAACATCGCCGGCATCGTCAACGAGCGGGGAAACGTGCTGGGGATGATGCCTCATCCCGAGCGGGCCAGCGAGGCCCTGCTGGGGGGCGAGGGCGGGCTGCCCATCTGGCGCTCGATCATCGAAGCCTCGGCGCCGACCGCGGCGTGAGAAGGGGGTACGACCATGGCTATCGCTGAAGCGGCTCCCTACCCGGTAACCTTTGATGCCGTATATCCGGAGCGTCTCTCCCGCTGGAAGACGTTCCTGCGCCTGCCCCTGGCCATCCCTGTGCTCATCTTTTGGGGGGTGTTGGCGGGAGGCACAGCGGGCTGGATTGGCGCGGCAGGAGGCCTCACCCTCGCCGGAGGCACGGTCGCGGCGGTGGTGGTGGCCTCGTGGCTGGCTATCCTGGTGAGGCGGCGCATCCCCCGCTGGCTGTTCAACTTTCTGGTTGCCCTCTATCGCTGGCAATATCGAGCGCTGAGCTATCTTCTCTTGCTAACGGATGTCTATCCGCCCTTTGAGGGGGACTATCCGATCGACTTTGATGTTCGCTACCCGGAGCGGCTTATCCGCTGGAAACTGCTCTTCTGGAAGTTCATCACTGCCATTCCTCATGTCATCATCCTCCTCTTCCTGTGGATAGGCGCTCTGCTGGTGACCATCCTGGCCTGGGTTTTCATCCTCGTTGCGGGCCGATATCCGCAGGGTCTGTTCGAGTACGTGGTGGGGGTGATGCGATGGGGAGCACGGGTCACCGCCTATGCCCTCTCCCTGACCGACGAGTACCCGCCCTTCAATCTGTCGGCGACGGCTGGACCGGCGGGCGGCGATGCCTATCTCGTCTCCTCCATCATCGGGTTCTTGGTGACAGGGGGCATCATCGCTGGCGGTGTGACCGGCGTCCTGCTGCTGGGCGAGGAGCTGGAGGTGGAGGTGAGCTACGCTGGACTGGCGGAGGGCGTGCCGGCGGCGAGCATTGAGGTATCCGACGTGTGGGTGCATCTGCTTTCGGCGACCGACCCGCTGGCTGAGGACGAAACGCTTCTGGAGCCGGAGAGCGGCAACCGACTGGTCATGTTTGAGTTCGCGATGCTGAACGATAGCTGGCGGGACGTCGAGATCAGGGAGTCGGACTTCAAGCTCAGGGACGAGGATGGTGACAAGCACGAGCCCGCACTGGTGATGGTGGCGGGGCATGCGGCGCCGGAGGAGGTGGGGGAGGACGAGGAGGCAACAGTGCAGGTCATCTTCGAGCTGCCGCCGGAGGTAGACCCGGCGCGCCTGGACTACTCGCTGAGGTTCGCTCGCCTGTGGTTCTCAGCGACGCCCGCGTTCGGCGAGACGGTGAAGTACGTGTTCGAATGATGCTGGTTGACAACCATTGCTCCGCCCTATAAGTTTGTGCCGCTAAGGCTTTCTTGAAGGAGGGAGCGCTATGGCTACCGGAGCTGCATATCCTGTACGGTTCGATGTGGACTACCCCGAGCGCCTCTCGCGCTGGAAGATCTTTCTCAAGTGGTTGCTGATCTTCCCGGCCTACGTTATCCTCTACATCATATCGGCGGCCGCAATGATTCCCGCA
Source organism: uncultured Dehalococcoidia bacterium (assembly GCA_964606995.1). Taxonomy (GTDB): domain Bacteria; phylum Chloroflexota; class Dehalococcoidia; order SM23-28-2; family SM23-28-2; genus SM23-28-2. Next base: position 20,545 of record CAZSHQ010000005.1, read on the forward strand.
GCAGCATTCCTCACCATTCTTTTCAGGAAGAAGTACCCCCGGTGGTGGTTCGATTTTATGGTGAACTTCCTTCGCTACATGTACCGGATCAACATCTACCTATTGTTCCTCAGGGACGACTATCCCGCCCTGGACGAGGAGCAGGCGGTGCATCTCGATGTGGACTATCCGGACGATCTGAACCGCTGGCTGCCGCTCATCAAGTGGCTGCTGGCGCTCCCCCACTTTATCGTCTTGATGATTCTGTACCTCGTATATTACGTAGTGCTGATAATCGCCTGGTTCGCGATCCTCTTCACGGCCAGGTATCCGCGCCCTCTGTTCGCCTTCAGCGTCGGGATGCATCGCTGGGGGCTGCGGGTGGCGGCTTACGCATTCTATCTTCTCACCGACAAGTACCCGCCCTTCTCCCTAAAATAGGCTGCTCGCCTTGTGCTAACATGGCCATGGCTCCGCGCTGGGGCCATAGTCGTGTCTGCGTCGCAGAGGGTTCTCCAGGAAGGAGCATGGCGATGGCTGATTACCCGGTCTCCTTCGATGTGGAGCGGCAGACCACGGGGCGCAACCGCCTAACGACGGCCTTTCGTTTCATCCTCGCCATTCCCCATGTCCTTATTGTGGGGTCGCCTGGGAGTGTAGGGCTGGGCTCAAACTCGGGCACCGGCGTATTTGGTGCGCTTGTTTCGGTGATCGCGATGATAGCGTGGTTCGCCATATTGTTCACCGGCAGGTACCCGCGAGGTCTGTGGGACCTGGCCAGGACTTACATGAGATGGCGGGCCAATGTCATGGCCTACGGCGCCTTGCTGCGCGACGAATACCCACCCTTCGGGCAGGGCGCGTACCCCGTCACGTTCAAGGTGGACTACCCTGAGCAGAGCAACCGGTGGTCGGTTGCTCTGCGGCTGATCCTGGCCATCCCCCAGGTGATCGTGCTGATGTTTGTGCTGCTGGCCTGGCTGGTCACCGTGGTTATCGCCTGGTTTGCTATCCTCTTCACTGGGCGGTATCCGGAAGGGCTGTACACCTTCGGGGTTGGCGTGCAGCGGTGGACTTTGCGCGTGCAGGCCTACCTATTCCTGATGCGGGACGAATACCCGCCCTTCTCGCTGCAATAGACCGCCCGCCTTGTGCTAAGATGGCTGTAGCCCCAGTGCGGGGCCTGGCTAGAATGGGTGCTTGCACAGGAGGTACTGAATGGCGGCCATAGGCATCGGGTTCTTCATCTTGTGGCTAGCCCTGACCATGTGGGTATACTTCGATGCCACGGAGCGAGGCAAAGCGTCCATTGGCTGGGCGC
>CAZSHQ010000006.1:0-19498 GCA_964606995.1 uncultured Dehalococcoidia bacterium
GCCCTGCCCTTGGTGGTGCCTTTACTCTGTTGCCCGCTCTCCTGCCGGAGTATTTTGGCCTGCGCGCCTTTGGCACCATTCAGGGGCTGTTGATGGCCGCAGCTACGCTTGGGGGCTTTGTCGGGCCCATTCTCGCTGGTGCGGTCTACGACGTGATGGACAGCTATCGGCCTGCCTTTGTCCTACTGACCCTGACTACCTGCAGCGGCGCCCTGGTGATCCTGATGATGGGCAGATCGCCCGCCAGCGAAGCAGAGGCGGCCAACGTGCCCGCAGCCTAGAGGCGAGGGTGTGCCCTTTTTGACGCGCTCCCCCGGGAAGGGTGGATGGACGCGGGCGAGGGCTGGAGTTGGCTGAGGGGGGTGGGGCGGCTATCATTTAGCCTGTATTGGGCACTGGCGGGCGCTAGCTTCCTGGGCAAGTTAAGGAGTAGCCTTGTTTTACGGGTGGTGGGTGGTCTTTGCCTCCGGCGGCATCATCTTTCTGACCACGGGCACTTTCTTCTACGGCTTCGGCACCCTGATCATCCCCATGACCAAGGAGTTCGGCTGGTCGCGGGCGGCCATAGCCGGCGCTTTCTCTCTCAGGACAGAGCTTGGAGGAGTGGGGGCCCCTGTCGTCGGCTATCTGGTCGATCGGGTGGGCCCTCGCCGCCTCGTACTGGCGGGGGTGTTCTTAGTCGGAACGGGTTTCATTCTCCTGAGCCGCATCCAGGCGGTGTGGCAGTTGTACGCCGTTGCAATGCTCATCGCCATAGGCATGGGTGCCACCGCCGGCCCTGTAGCGATGACAGCGGTCGCTCACTGGTTCCAGAAGAAACGGGGCCGGGCTTTGGCCTTGATGACAGTGGGCGGTGGCAGCAGCGGCGTGATGGTGGTAGTGCTGGCCTCACTAATCGCTGCTTTCGACTGGCGCACGGCCCTGCTCATCATGGGTTTCATCCAATGGGCCGTTTGCATCCCTCTGGCCCTGGTCGTGCGCAACCGGCCTCAGGATATGGGCCTTCTGCCCGATGGCGAGCCTGCCCTCCCGGCTGAGGGGCAGGTAGCCGTCGGCGAGCGCCAGGCTCCTGTGGGGGGTGCAGAGGGCCCTGGCTACGGGGTGGCCGCCCGCCAGGATGAGGGCCTCACCATAGGTCAGGCGCTGCGCACTCGCTCCTTCTGGTTGGTGGCCTTTGCTATGAGCTTGATCGGCTTCGGTAGCGTGGCCGTCATTGCCCATCAGGTAGCTTTCCTGGAGGAGTCATTGGGTTTTTCCTCGCTGATGGCCTCGACGGTGCAGATGGGCGTGCCGATAGTGAGCCTGGCGGGCCGGCTGGGCTTCGGCTGGCTGGCGGACTATGTAGACAAGCGAAAGCTGCTGGCCACAGCCTATCTTTTCATTGGCGTAGGCGTCCTTCTGTTGGCCACGGTTCAGAGTGCCTGGCAAGTTCCTCTGTACCTCATCATCTTCGCCCCTGGCTGGGGTGGCTCTATCTCCGTGCGGCCGGCTTTTCAGGCGGACTATTTTGGTCTACGAGCCTTTGGCAGCATCCAGGGTCTGATGTTTTTCGTGGGCAGCGTGGGGAGCTTCACCGGTCCTGTCTTCGCTGGGGCGATGTACGACATAACGGACAGCTATCGGCTCGCTTTCCTGATAGTGGGGCTGGCTGCTCTGGTGGCTGTTCCCGCTGTGCTGATGGCTGGAAGGCCGCGAATGGAGGTGGCGAAGGAGTCGGGCGCCGCCGAGGTGTAGGAAACGCTCCTCAGGTCACCGTGAGGGCGACCTGCTGAGCGCAGAGAGGGCATTCGGCGGGGTCGTAGCTGGGCAGTTCGAGGGCCAGGCAGGCGAAAAAGGGCAGGCCGAAGTCTGAGCGTCCGGCAGTGCGATCTACCAGGACAGCCACCCCGATGGGCTCACCCCCTGCGGCCCGCACCGCCTCCAGGACCTCGCGGATGCTGCTGCCGGTGGTAAGAACATCGTCCACTACTAGAGTGCGCTCGCCTGGAGCCACCCGAAAGCCGCGGCCGAAGCGCCGCCCCTCCTTCACCGTCTCGGCGAAGATGCCCCTGACGCCCAACTGGCGGGCTACCTCGTAGCTGAGGATGATCCCCCCGGTGGTGGGTGCCGCTACCAGTTGTACCCCTTGGGGGCGAAAGTGATCGGCTATCAGGCGACAGAGCCTTTCGGTGTGGGGTGGCTGCTCCAGAAGGCGAAACTTCTCCACATACATGGGGGAATGGCGGCCGGAGGCCAGGAGAAAGTGGCCGTCGAGGACGGCGCCCACCTGCCGAAGCAGGCCCTCGATCTCATTCGCCATCTCAGTCCTCCGAGTCCTCGTTGGCAAAGGAGACGGAGTGGTTGGGGGCCAGGCCTATGTCCGAGAGGGGCCAGTAGGAAAGCCAGGTCTTGCCGATGATATTCTTTTCGGGGATCTGGCCGATGCTCCGCGAATCGCTGCTGTTGCTGCGGTGGTCGCCCAGGACGAAGTAGTGGTCCTCTTCGACGTACCAAGGGCCGCAGGGGCAACCGGTGGCTCCCTGCGTATATGACTCGTCTATGGGTTCATCGTTAATGTAGACTACTCCATCGCGAATCTCCACCTTGTCCCCAGGTACGCCCATCACCCGCTTGATTAAGTCCTGGCCGGGCCTCTTGGGCGACTCGAAGACCACCACATCACCCCGCTCGGGGCCACCGAACAGATGGTGGGTGGAGTCATCGCCGGCGTCGAAGAAGGGGAGAAAGTCGAAGATGCCCAGGTCGAACTGGGCGTAGGCCAGCTTGTTGACAATGATGTACTGATGATTCTCCAGGCTGGGGAGCATGCTGCTCCCTTCGACCTTGAAGTTCTGGAGAGTCTCGCTGACGGCCAGGAAGATGAGCAGGGCCAGAAGCAGGGTCTCGACGACCTCCCGATAGACGGTGAGGTAGCGCCGCTCGATGGGCCACGAGATGTCATCGGGCACGACCGTGAGGAGAATCACGCCAAGCAATATGGAGACGGCACCAAGGGCCATCGGCCCGATAAAGACCAGGTAGCTCTCTCCTGGGGCGTGAGTGGCTTTCGTGGCAAGGGCGCCGACGGCGAACGCTGCGAAACCGACAATGAACAAAGGAAGGGCAGCTGCCCACCGGCTTCCCCTGGCGGCACCCTCCTCTTCGGGCTTGGCCGCGGGCTCGTAGGGCGGCCATGGCTCGAGCCAGGGCTCGAATTCGGGGTCTACCGGCGGACGTGGCCACTGCATAATAACACCGAGGAGGGCTCGGGCAATTACTCTCCTTAGGATCCTAGTATACCAAATAGAGATGACGCTTCACACGCTCAAAAGTTTCGCCGTCCCTTTTCGCCCTTCTGCTAGAATAGCCCTGGGCCTGTCTTGAGGAGCCGGGCCCAGGCGGAGAAGTCGATGGTTATCGCCGACGAAGGACAGCTCGTCCGGAGCAGCCGGAAGGGGGACCTGGACGCCTTCAACACCCTGGTGCAGGCCTACCAGCGCCAGGTCTATAACCTCTGCCTGCGGATGCTGGGCCCAGCGGCGGCCGAAGATGCTGCCCAGGAGACGTTCATCAATGCCTACCGTCGCCTTAGCAGCTTTCGGGGCGGCAGCTTTCGGGCCTGGCTTCTGCGCATCGCCGCCAACATCTGTTGTGATGAGCTGCGCCGTCGCCGCAGTCGGCCGGCAGCATCACTGGAGGCAGCGCTGGAGGCGGGCACGCCGGTGGACGTTCCCTCCCACCTGGCCGGGCCGGAGGATGAGGCCTTGCGCCGCGAGCTGGGCCAGCACCTGCAACAAGGGCTGGCTGCCCTGCCAGCGGAGCAGCGCCTGGCGATTATTCTCCGCGATATCCACGGCCTGAGCTACGAGGAACTGACAGAGGCCCTGGGCTGCTCCCTGGGGACAGTGAAGTCGCGCATTGCCCGTGGCCGGGCCAGGATGCGCGAATACTTGATGGCGCGACGGGAACTTCTGCCTCGTCAGTTCCGTCTTAAGAAGTGAGGACTAGTCATGCTGGAAGCCTTGCAACAATTTCGCCATCGCCGTTTTCGCCGCGATCTCTCTGCCTATCTGGACAACATGCTTTCCGAGCGGGCGCGCCGTCGCCTGGAGGTCCATCTCGATTCTTGCCAAGCTTGTCGTCAGGAGCTGGCAGAGCTTCGGGCCACCATCGAGGTCCTGGGTAGCCTGCCCATGGCCGAGGCGCCCCGCTCGTTCGCTCTGGCGGCCGCTCCCGCGGCGGAGGTGCGGCCGCGGCCAACGGCCAGGCGGCTGGAGTTCGGCCTGCGTCTGGCCACGGCAACCGCCGCTTTCGCCCTGGCCCTGGTGGTGATCGGCGACTTCGCTGGCCTGCCTGGGGATGGGGAGGAAGAGGAGGAGGAAATGCCGGCGATGCTTGCCCCGGCGGCCGCCGAGACGCAAGGAGCGATGGAAGCAGCGCCTGCGGAGACGCCAGAGCCCTCGGTTCCTGGTATCACAGAGGCTGGCCCTCCTCCAGAAGAGACGCCGGCGGCGATGGAAGCGGTGCCTGTCGAGACACCAGAGCCTTTGGTTCCCGGTATCACAGACGTGGGACGACCGGCACCGGCGGTCGGCGCGGACGTCTCAGAGGCCGAGGGTGTGGAGAAGGAGGCGGTGGAGAGGGCAGCGGTCGAAGAGGAAGCTGAGGCTGGCGCGGCGGAGGCCCAAGCGGTGGCTGTGGAGGAGGGCGGCGGCCTCTCGCGGGAGGAGGCCGTGCGCTGGCTGGAGATCGGCCTGGGCGCTGGCGTAGGCATTCTTGTGGTTCTTTGGGCTTTTGCCCGCCTTCGGAGAAGCATCGGAAATCGAGCGTAGCACAAAGGAGGCGATCTTCATGAAGAAAGGGATAGGGGTTCTGCTGATAGCGGGCGCGCTGTTGGCTCTCATTCTGCTCGCTGCCTGCGATTCCGACTCATCGGCCTCGCCGGAGCAGTCGGGACCGTCGGCAGCCGAGCCGTCGTCGGGGACGCATGCGCCGGCGGCCGTTAGCTTGGCCAGCAACTCGGAGCCGCAGGGTCTGAGCGTCAGCGGCGAGGGGCGGGTTTCGGCCGCCCCCGACATGGCCGTGCTGGGCTTGGGCGTCTCGGCCAAGGCGTCTACGGTCAAGGCGGCCAGCAGCCAGGTTCAGGAAGCCATGAGCGACCTGCTGGACTCCCTGGAGGACAACGGCGTCCAGGAGAAGGACATCCAGACCAGCCAGTTCAGCGTCTACCCGGAGTACGACTACCGCAACAACGAGCAGATCCTGACCGGCTATCGGGTTACCCACATGCTCCAGGTGAAGGTGCGGGACATCGACAAGGCGGGCGAGGTTATCGACGATGCCGTGGAGGCGGGCGGTGACCTGCTCCAGGTGCAAAGCATTTCCTTCAGCATCGACGACACCACAGCCCTGGGCAGTGAGGCCCGCCAGGAGGCGGTGGCCGACGCCCAGGCCAAGGCCGAGGAGCTGGCCACTCTGGCCGGGGTGACCCTGGGCAAGCCCACCTACATCACCGAATCCATTTCCACGCCCTACTCGCAGCCTTACTACGATCGCGGTATGGCCTACTCGGCGGAGGCAGAGGTGACTACCGAGATCAGCGCCGGCGAGCTGGAGGTAGTGGTCTACGTCAACATTACCTACGCCATCGAGTAGGGGCAGCCCCGGGCGTAACTTGCCGAGCGAGGGCTGGAGGGATGCTCTTCTCTCCAGCCCTCGGTTGCCGCTGAGGCTTAGCGAATGCTAGAATGACGCCACCGAAAAGAACGGACTGATCACCATGGGCTACATGCAGCGAGCCCTGGCCCTGGCCGGCCAGGCTCTTGGACGAGTTAGCCCCAATCCGGCGGTGGGCGCCGTCCTGGTGTGCGACGGGCAGGTGGTGGGCGAGGGCTTCACTCGGCCGCCGGGAGGGCCTCATGCCGAGGTTGTAGCCCTGGAGCAGGCAGGCGAGGCTGCTCGCGGCTCCACCCTGTACGTCAGCCTGGAGCCGTGCTGCCATCAGGGACGGACGCCGCCCTGCACCGGGGCGATCATCGCTGCTGGCGTGGCCGAGGTGCACATGGCGATGTTTGACCCCGACCCCAATGTGAGCGGCCGCGGCCGCAAGGAGATGGAGGCGGCGGGCATCGCCGTGCAGGTGGGGGAATGCGAACAAGAGGCGCTGCGCCTTAACGAGGCCTACGTCAAGCATCGGACCACCGGACTTCCTTTCGTCATCGCCAAGTTCGCCGCAAGCCTGGACGGTCGTATCGCTGCCGCCAGCGGCGATTCCCGCTGGATCAGCGGGCCCCAGAGCCGCCAGTGGGCCCATGAGCAGCGAACGACGATGGATGCTATTATGGTGGGGGCGAACACTGTCGTGGTGGATGACCCCCAGCTCACTGCTCGCCCTGGCGGTCAGGAGAGCGAACGTCAGCCCCTGCGAGTCGTGGTCGATAGCGGCGACCTCACGCCAGCGAACGCTCGTGTGCTTCAGGGGCCGGGGCGGGCGCTCATCGCCACCAGCGAGCGCTCTGACCCCTCATGGCGACAGGCCATGGAGGCGGCCGGGGCGGAGGTGCTGGTGCTCCCCGGAGATGGCGATTATCTTGACCTGAGGGTGCTGCTGAAGGCGCTGGCCGAACGGGGAGTCCTCTCTCTACTGGTGGAGGGAGGGGGCATTCTCCTGGGCTCCTTCTTCGACCAGGGGCTGGTGGACAAGGTGCAGGCCATCATCGCCCCCGTGATCATCGGTGCTGCCGAGGCACCGGCGGCGGTGGCTGGTCGGGGGGCCCATCGGCTGGCCCAGGCCTGGCGCCTGCGAGAGGTGGCAGTAGAACGGCTGGGGGACGATATTCTTATCATAGGATATCCGACGAAGAGAGGTGAATAGATGTTCACGGGCATCGTTGAGGAGGCAGGCGTCGTGAAGGAGGCGGAGCGAGGACGACTGGTCATCGCCTGCAAGAAGGTTCTGCGGGGGACGCACCTGGGCGATAGCATTGCCATCAACGGGGTGGACTTGACGGTGGCTCACATGGATGAGGATAGCTTCACCTCCAACGTCATGCCGGAGACCTATCGCCGCAGCAACCTGGGCCAGTTGAAGCCGGGCGACCTGGTGAACCTGGAGCGGGCCCTTACCCTCAGCGACCGGCTGGGCGGCCATGTGGTGCGGGGGGTAGTGGAGGCCACCGGCACTCTCCTCTCCTTCACGCCCGAGGAGGACGCGGTCATAGCCCGCTACGCCGCATCGCCCGAGATCATGCGCTACGTCATTGTCAAGGGGCCCATCGCTGTGGACGGCGTCAGCCTTACGGTGGTAGACCGCGATGAGAGTTCGTTCGCTGTGTCCCTGGTGCTCTACACCCAGGATGTCACCAACCTCACTCGCAAGAAGCCAGGAGATACGGTAAACTTAGAATCGGATATAATAGCTCGCTACGTGGATCAACTGCTCAAGGAGAGGAGCCCTGACTAGGGAAGACGTAGTGACCAGGAACCCGGCCGGAGGAGCGAGGGATAGGGCCATGGTGATGGGAACCGTTGAGGAGGCAATCCAGGAGTATCGGCAGGGGCACTTCGTCATCATTGTCGATGATGAGGACAGGGAGAACGAAGGAGATCTTACCCTTGCCGCCCAGTTCGTGACGCCCGAGGCCATCAACTTCATGACCAGATACGGCCGCGGCCTCGTCTGCATCCCCATGACGGGCGAGCGACTGGATGAGTTGCGTGTCCCCATGATGGTGGGGGACAACAGGTCGCGCTTTGGCACCGCCTTCACTGTTTCGGTGGAGGCCCGTGACGGCGTCAGCACGGGCATCTCAGCCTACGATCGGGCCCAGACGGTGCACGTTCTCATCGACCCGGCCACCAGGCCCGAAGACCTGGTGATGCCGGGCCATATGTTCCCTCTGCGGGCCCGCGAAGGGGGCGTGCTGGTGCGAGCAGGCCAGACCGAGGCTGCCTTGGACCTGGCCCGTCTGGCTGGCCTCTATCCGGGGGCAGTTCTATGCGAGATCATGAAGGCCGACGGCACCATGGCTCGCCTGCCTGACCTCAAGCGGTTCGCTGCCCGCCACCGTCTGAAGATCATCAGCGTCAACCAGCTTATCGCCTACCGTATTCAACGCGAGAGGCTGGTGCGCCGGATGGCCGAGACGACGCTACCTACTCGCTGGGGCGAGGTTCGCCTCATCGCCTACGGCAGCATCATAGACCCCGACGAGCACGCCGCCCTGGTGATAGGCGATATTTCCACGCCGGAGCCGGTGCTGGTGCGCGTGCATAGCCAATGTGTCACCGGCGATGTTTTCCACAGCCTGCGCTGCGACTGCGGCGAGCAGGTGGAGCTAGCCATGGACCGCATCGCCGAGGAGGGGAGGGGGGTCTTCGTCTACATGCGCCAGGAAGGGCGGGGCATCGGCTTTTGCAACAAGATCCGTGCCTACGCCCTCCAGGACGAGGACGGTCTAGACACGGTGGAGGCGAACGAGGCCCTGGGCTTCCCCGCCGACCGTCGCGACTACGGCATCGGCATGCAGATCCTGGTGGACCTGGGGCTCAAGCGGATCCGCCTGCTCACCAATAACCCCTCGAAGCGGATAGGCCTGGAGGGCTACGGCCTGGAGGTGGTAGAACGAATTCCCATTGTCGCGCAGCCGAATCCCCACAACATGCGCTACCTGAAGACTAAGCGCGACAAGTTGGGCCACTTGCTGGACATCGTGTCCTGACGGGAGGCATTTCTTGGCTGGCACGACCTTCGAAGGACGTCTCCAAGGCGAGAGCTTGAGTATAGCTATCGTCGTCTCGCGGTTCAATGATCTGATAACCCGCCAGCTCCTGGCGGGCGCTCAGGACGGCCTGAGGCGTCATGGCGTGGAGGCGGAGAAGGTGGATGTGGCCTGGGTGCCCGGTTCCTTTGAGATCCCCTTGGTCGCTCGTAAGCTCGCGGAGAGCGGTCGTTATCAGGCGGTGGTTTGCCTGGGGGCGGTGGTCCGCGGCGAGACCCCTCACTTCGAGTACGTAGCAACCCAGGTCAGCAGCGGCATCGCCCGGGCTGCCCTGGAGACGGGCGTGCCCCTTATCTTCGGCATCATCACCGCCGACAGCCTGGAGGAAGCCCTGGAGCGAGCGGGCGGGAAGATGGGCAACAAAGGCTGCGACGCCGCAGTATCAGCCATCGAGATGGCCAACCTCATGCGAGGGATGGCTGGCGACTAGACGCTGCCTCTGGGATTCGACCGCAACACCCGCGGCCGGCGGCTTTTCTGGCAGTCGTGACGTTAGATGAGCATCGGCAACGGTGTTGGCGGCTGGCCTGGGCGTGTGCTTCCAGGTGGACGGGATGGACACCAACCTGCTGAACGTTGCCCTTGCGGCTATTGTCAGCTTTGTCTTTGAAAGGGTGCTGCCGTAGGTCTCTTGGTGCCTATTCGGTCACCCGATAGACGCTGTCACCGCTGCGGCAGCGCTCCTGCACCTTGATCCCCACCGAGTCCCCTGGGCCGGCCTCTTGGACGTTCTCGTGCTCGATCTGCATCGAATCCACCGCCTGCTGGAGGTCGGTGGTGTGGCCCTTGATGTGGATGGTATCGCCCACTTTGAGGCGGCCGCTGAGGTCAATGCCCGCCACCCCTATGCGGGCAAAGTAGTCTCTTATCCGACCGATCTCTTCTTCTTCAGCCATGGCAGCCTCCATTCGCCTGGCTAAACGCACCCCTTTGAGAGGGAATTTACCACTGGTAGGCAGGGTTTTCAATAGTCTATAGGGCAAAGCATGGCATAGTTCATTGTGTCTGCCAGACATGGTCTTAAGTGGGAAAAATGGTGCAAAATATTGCTTACGCTGGTTGACACTAAAGCTTGCCCATTATACAATCTGCCATGCGCCTCGAAGGCCTGTGAAGATTTGAGGAACTTTAGGGAGGTTTGAATGCGGGGTCGGCCTCCTCTTGAGGCTACGGAAGGTGAGAGTCGCCCTAGCCGCTGGATCAGTCTGAGTCGGGCCTGCAATCTCTTGGGGGTGAATGAATCGACCCTGCGTCGCTGGGCTGATGCCGCGTATGTTCGCTCCTTCCGCACCCCTGGTGGTCATCGCCGTTTTGCCGAGGATGACCTACGAGCGCTCATGGCTGGCCAAGAGCGGCCGGGCCCTGCTAGCTACGGCTCTCTGGGCCACCTGGCGCTGATGCGCATTCGCCGCCGCCTTCAGCGGGGCAAGAAGCACCAGGCCCACTGGTACGCGGGCGTGCCTGACGACGATCGGGAGCGGCTACGTTCTCTCGGCCAGCGCCTGGTGAATCTAGCCTCCGAGTACCTGAGCCGGGGAAGCCGCCGGTCTCGTCTCGTGGAGGAGGCCCGCCAGATCGGCCACCAATACGGAAGGGAGTTCGCCGATAAGAGGCTTCCCGTACGTGATGCCGTGGAGGCCTTCATCTTCTTCCGCAAGGGGCTGGATGACGCGGCCATAGAGCTGGCTCATCGGGGCAGTCTATCGGTGGAGGAAGCGGTGGAGGTGTGGGAACTCATGGCTGGTCTGGCCGATCAAATCCTCCTGGCGATGGCCAATGCCTACGAAGAAGTGCGACAGCCGCAGGCTGCTCCGGCGGGCTAGCAGCCTTTCCCTTCTTGGAGGCGGTTGCGCCTCTTGGCCTCGCGTTTTGCCGCTTCTGCCTATATGCTATCGGTAGTAGTCGCCGGGGGCTGTCAGGCCTCTCCCTAGCGGCTAGGTCGCAAGATGCTCGATTCGATTCGCGCCGTTGCATTCGACTGCTACGGCACCGTCGTCCGGTTCACCACTTCCGATTTCATCCGCACCATGGCCGAGATCGCCCGTGCCCAGGGCCTAGAGGCTGACCCCGAGGTCCTCTGGGACAGGTTCGTGAAGGCGGCCTTCGTCTTTCGGGGCGAGAATGTGGCCAGGCCTGCCTATCACAGCTACGAGGAGGCCTGGGCTTTCCAGTTCGAGAGAGCAACACGGGAGCTGGGCTTCGAGGGCGATAGCAGCCTGGCCGCACTTCGCTTCAAAGAAAAGCTATCCCAAGCCAAGGCCTATGCGGAGGTGGCCGAGGTGCTGGAAGCGCTGGGGGCCCGCTATCGGTTGGCCATCCTCTCCAACGCCGATGACGATTTCCTCCACGCATGCCTGGCCAGGAACGGCCTGGAATTCGATGTCGTGGTCTCTTCGGAGATAGCTCAGGCCCTCAAGCCGGACCCGGCCATCTTCGCCTATCTGGCCGGGGTGCTGGGCCTGGAGCACCACCAGATCCTCTACGTTGGCGACAATCCCATGCCTGACATCGTGGGTGCCCGGCGGGCGGGGGTTCCGGTGGCCTGGCTGAATCGCTCTGGCCATCCCTTGCCTGAGGACATGCCCGAGCCTGACCTCCAGGTTGGCAGCCTGCGTGATCTTTTGGCTGCACTCCCGGGCCAGCGGCCATAGGAGGCCTAATCCGTTCTATCACCGAGCCACAGCGACACCCGGGCGCAGTGTGCCATCTGGAGTGAGACCCTTCGCTACGCTCAGGGTGACAGCATGGCCTGGCGTCATTCTGAGCAGAGCGAAGAATCTCAGCGGCGATGTGGGCAGAATGGCAAGAGCCTGCCCTGAGCAAAGCGAAGGGATGCCCACATCTTGGAGAACAGTACAGGCTACTCCGTCTTGTTTGCCTGTCGGGGTTGGTGTATACTTTTGTCTAACCGTATACTCACCTGACTACACGACGATAGGTGGTTGTCATGAATATTTCTTGTCTGCAAGAGAATCTCTCCAAGGGCCTGTCCATTGTTGGTCGAGCGGTGGCCGTTCGCAGCACACTGCCTCAGACCTCCCATGTCTTCATCGCCACCGACAATGGCCGCCTCAAGTTAGCGGCCACCAATCTGGAGATTGCTATCACCTCCTGGATTGGCGCCAAGGTAGAGGAGGAGGGGGCGATTACCGTGCCTGCCCGCCTCCTGGGCGATTTTGTCAACTCCCTGCCCAACGAGCGCATCGAAATGAGCCTGGCGCCCAGGGCCAGGCAGTTGCGCATTGTCTGCGCCCGCAACGAGGCTGCCGTGGCTGGCATGGACGCCAGCGACTTTCCCCCCATCCCTGCCATCCGCGAAGGGGTCTCCCTCACTCTCGATCCCCTGAGCCTGCGCACCGGTATCAATCAGGTGGAGTTCGCCGCTGCCAGCGACGACACCCGGCCGGTGCTTACGGGTATTCATCTCCTCAGGGAGGAGCGTAACCTCACCCTGGCCGCTGCCGACGGTTTCCGCCTGGCCGTGCACACCCTCTCTCTGGAGCAGGAGGCGTCCGAGCGTACTGAGGTCATCATTCCTGCTCGGGCGATGCGAGAGGTCAACCGCCTGCTGGCCGATGAGGAAGAGCCCATCGAGATGACCATCAACAGCAGCCGCAGTCAGGTTCTGTTTCGCCTCAAGAACGTGGAGCTGGTGGCCCAGCTTATCCAGGGCACCTTCCCCAACTACAGCCAGCTAATCCCTAAGGATCACACCTGCCGCGCCGTTGTCGATGTGGCCGAGTTCCTGCGCGAGACGCGTATCGCCGCTATCTTCGCCCGCGACGGTAGCGGCATCATCCGTATCCAGGTCATGCCGGGCGAGGAGCTATCGCCAGGCAAGCTGATCATCTCCGCTCGGGCCGAGGAGCTCGGTGACAACCGCGGCGAGATCGATGCCTCCATGGAGGGTGAGGAGGCCAAGATCGCCTTCAACAGCAGGTACCTCCAGGATGTGCTCCAGGTGCTGGATTGCAGCCAGGTGGCCCTGGAGACCTCCGGTCCCTCCAGCCCCGGCGTCCTGCAACCGGTGGGCCAGGACAACTACGTCCACGTGATCATGCCCATGTTCGTCCAGTGGTAACGTAGAGCGGGTGCGTACGGATCCCGAGCCGCCCTCACAATTGTGTGGTCTACTTGGGCAGCGCTCGGGACGGTGAGGTAGACGGAACCTTTCCGCGGTGAGCAAGCCGATCTTCAGCTTCTTGCGTCATCTGCGGTGAGGGGGTTGGGCAGTGCCGGACTCTTTTTTCGACGAGCCAGAGGAGCAGTCGCGCGTCAAGGCCGAAATCGTTGTCGATTACTTTGACGCGTGGTCGCGGATCATGGCCAAACGTGCAGACCGGATCGGTTATTTGGACTTCTTCGCTGGTCCGGGCCGCTACAAGACAGGAGAGAAGTCAACTCCCCTCCTAATCTTGGAGCGGGCGCTCGCGTCTCAGGACCTGACCGGCCGGCTTGTCACCCTATTCAACGATGCCAATCCAAACTTCACCAGTATGCTTAAGACCGAGATCGAGGCGCTGCCGGGGATAGATCGACTGAAGCATCAACCGCGGATCATCACCGGCGAGATCAGCGATGAGCTAATAGAGCACTTCGAACAAATCAAGACCATCCCTTCCCTCAGCTTCATTGATCCCTGGGGGTACAAGGGGCTCTCGCAGCGCCTAATTCGCGCGGTCGTAAAGGATTGGGGCTGTGAGGTCGTTTTCTTCTTCAACTACAACCGCATCAACATGGGCATTGAGAACAACCTCGTCGAGCCTCATATGCGGGACCTATTTGGAGAAGAGCGGCTCGCTAGCCTCCGGCAGGAAATAGGCCCGCTGAAGCCCGAGGATAGGGAGGCTCGCGTTAGGAGGGCCCTCGGAGAGGCGCTCGAGGAGATGGGGGCCGACTTCCTCATCCCATTTCGGTTTAGACGTCAGGGAGGCCGGGTTAGCCACTACATTTGCTTCGTGTCCAAGCATCCGCTCGGCTATAGCATCATGAAGGACATCATGGCCAACCGCGGAGTTGTAGACGAAGATGGGGTGCCGCTGTTCGAGTACATGCCCAAGTCCGTTGGCAGGCAACTAGCTTTTGAACGTGATCGTCCAATTGAGGCGCTTCCAGCCGATCTCCTAAGTAGGTTTGCTGGCCAAACGCTGACGATGAAAGAGGTGTATGACCAGCACAACGTGGGGACGCCCTTTATAAAGCCGAACTACAAGAAGGTACTGATCGAAATGGAGGAGAGAGGCGAGGTTCAGTGTGAACCGGGCCGCGGATCGCGCATGGCGAATACGCTGGCCGACCGCGTTCTAGTTAGCTTCCCGACGGCACAATCGGCATAGAGTCCCAAGTGCGCTCGCCGAGCAGCCTGCCAGCCCTTTTCTTGCCGAGTCTCTCGCCCGCTTCGTTATACGCTCCCCACTGCTTGAAGAAGAAGGCTACGTCCGCTTCCTCGCACTGTCGCCGTATCTCCCGCGCCCAGTCTGCCTTCATGGGGCGGGCGTGTGGACCGCTTTCCCCGCCGACAATCACCCAGTCGATGCCCCGCAGATCTAGGCGAAGAGGGCCCAGGAGCGGCTCACACGATAGAAAGCGGATCTTGGCGGGCACTTTCCGCAGGTCATCGATTCGACACGTCCACCGCTGATTCTCCACTGAGACGCCCATCCAGACGTTGTCGGGCCAGGACAAACGTGGCGCCAGCTGCGCCAGCCGTTCTGACCGCTTTGTGAGTATCTGGAAGGTGTGCCAGTGCGCCTCTGCCATGACGCCCAGCACCGACTCGATGAACTTGTCGGGGATGTCCTCATGGAACAGATCGCTCATGGAGTTGACGAAGATCATGCGGGGCTCAGTCCAGATCAGGGGTTGCTCAAGTCGCTCCGGTCGGAGCTGGAGGTCAAAGCCGCGTTCGTATGGATGGCCCGCTACGCCTCGAAAGCGCTCCGCAAAGGTTTCAGCGTAGCAGTGAGCGCAGCCTGGGCTCACCTTTGAGCATCCGGTGACGGGATTCCACGTTGCCTCGGTCCACTCGATAGAGGAGCGCTGTGCCATTTCAACATCCTAGAGCTAGATGTGCTGCGGCCTCATCCTAACATCTAGCTTGTCGCAGTGCATGTGCACTATGCCTTCGCCAAGTCCATGCTCAGTATCGAATATACACCGCTGGGCGCGGAAATGGGAGACCTTCTACGCCTTGGTCTAACGTGCGTGCCCATGCTCGTTCGGCGGAAATGTAACAATAGCGGGCGGCGGTGAGTCTCTTCATAGAAGGGTAAACCTAGTTTGCCCATATGTTAGCTGTGTCTCGTCTTCTTCTCAGCATAGGCAGGGGGTTATGAGAATACTAGCGGTAGATGACGAACCCGAGGTTATCGACGTAGTACGACTTTGCTTCAATCTCCGCTGGCCGGAAGCGGAAGTGATCGCCGCCACTACCGGCCAGGAGGCGCTGGCCGCTATTGAGGGGCAAGCGCCTGACTTGGTGCTCCTGGACATCATGCTCCCGGATATCGACGGGTTCGAGGTGTGTGAAGAGGTGCGGCGCTTCTCTGACGTTCCCATCATTATGCTCACCGCCCGCGATGCGGAGGTGGAGCGGGTGCGTGGGCTGGAGATGGGAGCCGACGATTACATTACTAAGCCCTTCAGCCACCTGGAACTGCTGGCGCGATCGCGGGCAGTTCTGCGTCGCTATCAGAACCAGCCGCCCGCCGTGGGCGAGGCGTTCGAGGCAGGCAACTTCCAGATGGACTACAGCACTCGCAGGGTGACGGTAGGGGACAAGCAGGTGAGGCTTACCCCCATCGAGTACGGCCTCCTCTATCACCTGACCCGCAACGCCGGTCGGGTGTTGCCCCATCGCACCCTCCTGGCCAAGGTCTGGGGCCGGGAGTACACCAGCGAACTGGACTACCTGAAGGTCTACATCCGCCGCCTTCGCCACAAGCTGGGCGAGGAGATGGACGCTACCATCTCCATCGAAAGCGAGAGGGGGGTCGGCTACCGGCTGGTCTCCGCCGATTCCCAATCGTAGCGACATCTCCCCCATAGGACCAAAAGACACACCGCGGCCGTAACTATTGCACCTTGTCCCCTGGCCGCGGCCAGTATTCACCCCTTTGTCACCCTCTGTTCACCCCGCTGGCGCTGCTATTTACTGCTTCATTCACCTGTTTTCGGCCATAATGCTGTCATGGCGCCGGATATTCGTCGAGACTTTCCGGCCAAATCCCTTCCCTCCGGGGAGGGAAAGCTGTTACAGCAGGAAGGTGATGGACATGTGGAAGAAGGCTCGTTTCAACAGAGGACTTCTCCTGGCAGCGTGCGCGTTGCTGCTGCTGGGCGTGCTGGCGGTGTCAGTGGCGCTGGTGAGCGATGGACCAGATGGCCCCG
The DNA here is from genome assembly GCA_964606995.1 of uncultured Dehalococcoidia bacterium. GTDB lineage: Bacteria > Chloroflexota > Dehalococcoidia > SM23-28-2 > SM23-28-2 > SM23-28-2. The sequence goes on from CAZSHQ010000006.1 coordinate 16,149, forward strand.
GCGCCTCCGCTGAGGGCGTCGACGGGCCCTTCTGCACTGATACAGCCGCCTACACGGTCTGCACCGACCAGGCGGGCTACGATCCGGGGGCTACCGTACACGTCAGTGGCAGCGGTTTCGCCTCCGACGTCAGCCTTATCATGAAGGTCACGCGGCCCGACGGCTCCGTGGTGACGGGCGACGGCTCCTTCGCCCCCTGGCCTACCGACTACGATACCGTCATCGTGGGCGACGACGGCACCCTCCGGTACGACTACGTCCTGGACGGCATCGTGGGCGAGTACCTGGTGGAGGTGCTGGACGCCGATGACAACGTCCTCGCCACCCACACGTTCACCGACTGTCATATCACGATCAAGAAAAAGACTATCCCAGCGACCTCCGGTGTCTTCTTCGATTTCGAAGCCACTGGCACCACCCCAGGTAAGCCATGGCCATGCGCCTCCAACTTCAGCCTGGCTCACGGGGGGGAGAAACAGTGCAGTTTTACGGCGTCAGGCGACTATGTCGTCGAGGAGGAGCTCAAGAGTGGCTGGTACCTCGATGACATAGTTTGTGTGAAACATTCGGGCGTGGTTACGTTCACCTACGATGTCCTGAACCGGAAGGTCACCATTCATAAGGGCTGTCTGGCGACTGCGACCTGCACGTTCATCAACAAGCAGGAGCCGACGCCCACACCGACGCCGACGCCCACACCCACGCCTACGCCTACGCCCACACCCACGCCTACGCCTACGCCTACGCCTACGCCCACACCCACGCCTACGCCTACGCCTACACCCACACCGACGCCCACACCTACGCCGACGCCAACACCGACGCCAACGCCTACGCCGACGCCAACACCGACGCCCACGCCTACGCCCACACCCACGCCTACGCCAACACCCACGCCTACGCCCACACCCACGCCTACCCCGACGCCCACGCCTACGCCTACGGGGACGCCAACGGCAACGCCTACCCCGACGCCCACACCGACGTCCACGCCTACGCCTACGGGGACGCCAACGGCAACGCCTACCCCCACGCCCTCGCCTACGCCGACGCCTACCCCAAGGGCTACGCCGACGCCTACGCCTACCCTAAGGGCTACGCCGACGCCTACCCCAAGGGCCACGCCAGTTGTCTTGCCGGAGGTCGTAACCCCAGCGCCGGTGGAGCCTGGCATGCCAGTGGCACTGCCGGCGACCGGCGGCAGCGGCGCAACGCCGTTGACCACGGTTTGGCCTGCGCTGGCGTTCTTGGCCGGTGCCATGGCCTTGATGCTGGCGGGCATGGGCGGTGCTGTGTGGGCGCTCAGGCGGCCGAACAAGTAGCGAACAGAGCAAGGCCGGATAGCCGAGGCCCCAGGCGAGCTCGCCTGGGGCCTTAGCTATTGGAGGCCTCCTCCTTTCTCCTCAGCAATAGCCTCGCATAACAGATTTTATTCGTAGCGGGGAGAACCATTCACCTATTTCCAGGCATAATGGTGTCATGGAGCCGGATATTCGTCGAAACTTTGCGGACAGATCCATTGCCCTTGGGGGGGAAATCTGTTATGATTGCCGAGATTATGCGTTTACATAAGGGGCAGTGCTGCTACGGGCGGCGTCCCTTGGGTAGGTGAACAATATGTGGACAAAGACTGGTTTGGTCAAACGATTGCTCTTGGGGGCATCACTGATCGTTGCCATTGGCGCGGTGGCGGTGGTGGTGGCGCTGCGGGCTGATGGACCAGACGGCCCCGGTGCCTCCGCCGAGGGCCCCGGTGCGCCCTTCTGCACTGATACAGCCGCCTACAAGGTCTGCACCGACCAGGCGGACTACAATCCCGGCGCTACCGTGCAGGTCAGCGGCAGCGGTTTCGCCTCCGGCGCCAGCCTTACCATAAAGGTCACGCGGGCCGACGGCTCCGCCCTGACGGGCGACGGCTCCTTCGCCCCCTGGCCTACCGACTACGATACCGTCGTCGTAGGCGACGACGGCGCCCTCCACTACGACTACGTCCTGGACGGCATCGAGGGCGAGTACCTGGTGGAGGTGCTGGACGCCGATGGCAACGTCCTCGCCACCCACACGTTCACCGACTGGCCCGGTGGTTGTTCTCATTTCGAAGTCTGGAAACGGACCGATCCAGGGGGCGGTCAGGGCTTCGAGTTCGAAGGCAGTGGGCCCTTCCCCTTCCCGTGCGCCGAACTCGCCAGCTTCACCCTGGATCACGGGGGGCACAAATGGTGCAACTGTTGGGGGATAGGCGAGTACGAGATCAAGGAGATAGGCCCGCCGCCGCCGCCGGGCTGGCAGCTGGTGGACATAAAGTGCGAAGTAGTAAGTGGTGGACATGGAACCTGGTTTTCTTATGACGTCCCGAACGGGGTTACCATTCATAAGGTGGACTGTAGAGACAGTGTAAAGTGCGAGTTCTTCAACGAGAAGGAGCCGACACCGACGCCGACGCCTACGCCCACACCGACGCCCACACCGACGCCGACGCCGACGCCTACGCCTACGCCCACACCCACGCCTACGCCTACGCCGACGCCAACACCGACGCCGACGCCGACGCCGACGCCTACGCCCACACCGACGCCCACGCCTACGCCGACGCCAACACCGACGCCCACGCCGACGCCCACGCCTACGCCGACGCCCACGCCGACGCCCACGCCTACACCGACGCCCACGCCTACGCCTACACCGACACCCACGCCTACGCCGACGCCCACACCTACGCCGACGCCCACGCCCACGCCTACACCGACACCCACGCCTACGCCGACGCCCACACCTACGCCTACGGGGACGCCAACGGCAACGCCTACACCCACGCCTACGCCTACGGGGACGCCAACGGCAACGCCTACACCCACGCCTACGCCTACGGGGACGCCTACACCGACACCGACGCCTACACCCACGACTACACCGACGGTGACGCCCACGCCTACACCCACGCCTACACCGACGGCGACGCCTACCCCAAGGGCCGCGCCAGTTGTCTTGCCGGAGGTCGAAACTCCAGTGCCGCCGGCGGCTCCTGCCACGGCCGCACCAGCGGTACTGCCGGAGACCGGAGGCAGCGGCGCAACGCCGTTGACCACGGTTTGGCCTGCGCTGGCGTTCTTGGCCGGTGCCATGGCCTTGATGCTGACGAGCATGGGCAGTGCTGTGTGGGCGCTCAGGCGGCCGAACAAGTAGCGAACAGATCGTTTGCTCCCAAGGCTGAATAGCCGAGGCCCCAGGCGAACTCGCCTGGGGCCTCACTATTGGAGTTCTCCTCCCTTCTCTTCAGCGATAGCCTCGCATAACAGATTTTATTCGTAGCGGGGAGAACCTGTAACAGGGGCGTGGCTGCGGTGTCTTTA
>CAZSHQ010000007.1:0-19180 GCA_964606995.1 uncultured Dehalococcoidia bacterium
CAGCCCCGCCGGGGCGGCGCATGGGCCACGCCGGAGCGATCATCGCCGGCGCCAGTGGCACCGCCCAGGCCAAGAAGGAAGCACTGGCCACCGCCGGCGCCGTCATCGTCGACAGCCCCGCCGACATCGGTGCCACCACCGAGCGGGTGCTCAAGGAGCGAGGACTGCTCTAAGGGGAATGCTATGCCTGCGGTAGAGCGGAGCATTGTCATAAACGCCCCCACAGAGCGCGTCTGGGAGGCCTTCGTCAACCTAGGTGGCTGGCCAGTCTGGAACCACCACATGCGGGAGGTCCGCCTTCTGACACAGGTCCCGCTGGCCATGGGCAGCCGCGCCCGCATTGTACTCAAGACGCGCCTCTCCTCCACCTGGGAGGTGACCGAGTTCAGCCCCGGCCGCTCCTTCACCTGGGACGCGACTCTGTTCGGCTCACGCCTATCGTTCGCCCACGTGGTAGAGCCGGTGAAAGATGGCTCGCGAGTGGTCCTGCGCATCGAGGCCTCGGGTCTCACGGCGCTTGTCGCATCCCTCGTCCTGCGCTTCTCCTACAGCCGCTTCTTGAACCACTCCCTGCGGCGTCTGAAGGAGTCTCTGGAGGGAGCGCCCTCCTAGACAGCGCTCGTTGCCTCCCCAGCGGCTCCGAAGCTTGATGGGCTTTCGCCTCCGATGCTACAATACAGATCCGATTGGTGGGTGGAGGGATCGCATAGAGGCTGAGTGCGCCCGCCTGCTAAGCGGGTAGGGGGTGAATAGCCCCCTCATGGGTTCGAATCCCATTCCCTCCGCCAATCGCGATGAGGAGCGACCATGACATCTCCACCCGAGCCGCTTGCGGTGAGAGAAATCGAGAAGGGCAAGATAGAGCTTACGAGCCGGATAAAGGTCAAGGGGGTATCACCAGACCAGGTCTATCAGTTCATGATAAGTCTCGACGACGAGCGTTATCGCCAGTGGCATCCGGAGCATCACCTTCAGTGGAAGGTTGTGCACCGGCCCAAGGATGAGACGGTTGGCTCCATCTACTACTTCAGGGAACGATTTGAGGACGGTCAGGTGCTTGGGGCAAAGATAAAGGTTGTAGAGGCTATTCCAGGCGAGCGCCTTGTTCAAAGATCGATTTCACCCTGGTGGAAGTCTTTTGACATCATCACTGGGTTGGAGTCGATCCCGGAGGGCACCCTGGTAACCCATCAGATAGTCGCAGGAAGCGATCTTCCCCTGCTGGGAAGGCTCTTCAATCTGATACTGATACCCCTCTTCCTGAAAGAGCGCCACATGCAGGCAATCCACAACCACGCCAACGAGGAGTTCACGAATCTCGAGCACCTGTTGTAGGCGATCGCCAAGTGGTGGTTTCTAGGAGAGGCCAGTAGCCCCAAACGGGGCTTATTTTTACCGATAGACCATGCCGCGATATCACATCTGGACCGTGGGCTGTCAGATGAACGAGGCCGACTCGACCAAGCTGGCGGCCGGCCTCCAGTGCCTGGGCTGGGAGGAGGCGCCCCGGCCCGAGGAGGCTGATCTCGTTGTCCTCAACACCTGCGTGGTTCGCCAGAAGGCCGAGCAGCGAGGCATCAGCAAGCTAGGAGCGTTGCGACGCCTGAAAGAGCGTTCCAACGGCGCCCATCCGAAGATCGCCGTGATGGGCTGCATGGTCGGTCTGCGCACGGACGGCCTGCGGCAGCGCTTCCCCTTCGTCGATGTCTTCGCCCGCCCCCAGGCCTTCAGCGATGTCCTGGCAGCCGTCGTACCTCAGGAGGACACAGGCGGCGAGTTCTGGCCGGAGACCTTCCCGCAAGCCCCTGGTCCCACAGCCTACGTGCCGGTCATCCACGGCTGCAACAAGTTCTGCACCTTCTGCATCGTCCCTTACCGCCGCGGCCGCGAGCGCAGCCGCCCCATCGCCGAGGTGGCCCACGAGGTGAAGATGCTGGTCGCCCGCGGCGTGCGGGAGGTCACCCTTCTGGGCCAGACGGTGGAGGCCTACGGCCACGACCTGCCCGACAGGCCCAGCCTGGCCGACCTCTTCCGCGCCATCCACGACATCGCGGGCCTGGAGCGCATCCGCTTCCTCACCTCCTACCCCAGGGACATGACCGACGACATCATCCAGGCGGTGGCCGAGCTGCCCAAGGTGTGCGAGTACTTCAACATCCCCGTCCAGTCCGGCGACGACACGATTCTGGCCCGCATGCGTCGCGGCTATACCCTGAGCGAATACCGGAACGTAGTCGACAACATCCGCCGCCGGCTGCCCGCCGCGGCCATCACCACCGACGTCATCGTCGGCTTCTGCGGCGAGACCGACGAGCAGTTCCGCCGCACCTACGACCTGCTGGCGGAGCTGCGCTTCGACAAGGTGCACGTGGCCGCTTACTCGCCGCGGCCGGGCACCATCGCCGGGCGCACCCTGGCCGACGACGTGCCCCAGCAGGTGAAGATGGAGCGCCTGCACATCATCGAGGAGCTACAGGAGGGCATCGCCGCCGACATCAACGCTGGCCTTCAGGGCACGCTGCAGGAAGTGCTGATCGAGGGCGAGAAGGGCGGGGCCGCCAGGTCGGCCGACCCTCGGCCCAAGCTCAACGGGCGTACTCGCAGCGGCAAGATCGTCCACTTCTACGGCCACGGACGCCCCGGCGAATTGGTGAACGTAGGTATAGACAAGACCAGCGCCTGGTCCCTTCAGGGCAGGCTGGTAGACTAGAGGCAAGGTGGAGGAATGACGAAGCTAACCAAAGAAGAGAGCCTGCGCGCGGAGGCTGCGGAGTGCACCACTGATCGCCCGCTGGCGACGATCCCCTTGGCCGAGGAGGAGGCGTTCGCCCTCTGGCAGCAGGACATCCCCTCCGAGTACCGGACCCTCGCCGCCGACGAGTTGCTCCAGCGGGTGCAAGCGGCCAAGGCCAAGCTGAGCGATAAGCTGGTCATCCTCGGCCACCACTATCAGCGGCAGGATATCATCCAGTTCGCCGATTACCGCGGCGACTCCCTCAAGCTGGCTCGCCAGGCCGCCGAGCAGCGGGACAAGAAGTACATTGTCTTCTGCGGCGTCCACTTCATGGCCGAAGTCGCCGATATCCTTTCGGGAGATGACCAGATAGTGATACTACCCAACTTGGCCGCCGGTTGCTCCCTGGCCGACATGGCCGAGCCGCAGGACGTCTACGCCTGCTGGGACGAGCTAGCGGAGGCGGGCATCAAGGACATCCTGCCCATCACCTACATCAACTCGGCGGCTAGCCTCAAGGCCTTCTGCGGCCGCCACGATGGCATCGTCTGCACCTCCTCCAACGCCCGCATGGTGACCAAGTGGGCCCTCCAGCGGGCCGAGCGGGTCATCTTCTTCCCCGACCAGCACCTGGGCCGCAACACTGCCGTCAAGCTGGGCATCCCCCTGGAGGAGACGGCCGTCTGGGACTACACCCTGCCAGCGGGCAGCCTGGGTGGCAATACCCTCGAGCAGCTTCAGCGAACCAGGGTCATCCTCTGGAAGGGGCACTGCGCTGTGCACCAGCGCTTCACGGTGGAGCAGATACGAGCAGCCCGCCAGAAGCATCCCGACATCCAGGTGATCGTTCACCCCGAGTGCCCCCTGGAGGTGGTACAGGCAGCCGACTCCGATGGCTCGACAGAGTTCATCGCCCACACCATCGCCGAAGCGCCCGCGGGGAGCAAGTGGGCAGTGGGCACGGATGTGAACATGGTGTCCCGCCTGGCCCGCGAGAACCCCGACAAGCAGGTGTTCTGCCTGGACCCGGTGGTCTGCCCCTGCCCCACCATGCACAGTATCCACCCCGCCTATCTATGCTGGGTGCTGGAGAAGCTGGTGGAGGGCCAGATCGTCAACCGGGTGCAGGTGGACGCGGAGACGGCCCGCTACGCCAAGATCGCCCTCGACCGCATGCTGGCGGCGGTGTAGGCCTCAACGTCCGAGGCTGTGGAAATACCCTTTGTTGCGCTCATGGTTCGACGGGCTCACCATGAGCGGAGCGTTAAGACCGCTCACCATGAGCGGACCACCAAGACCGCTCGCCCTGAGCGTGTCGAAGGGCGAGCGACACTAGCCCGCTGGGCCCGGCTCGCTCTCGACCGCATGCTGGCCGCGGTGTAGCTTTACTTGTACTGCTCCACGGGCACCATGTCCGTGCGGGCCACAAGCTCTCCGAGGATCGTGTAGACCGTGACCGCAGCCAACCTCGCGTCTTCGCGCGACACGCGCTCGTGGGCCTTGCTGTAGAGATCGTTCAGCGTGTGTATGGACGAGGTGATTCTCTCCAGTTCTGCTCTTAGATATGCCCCTACCGTGCCGGTGACGCCCTTCTGATGGAGATAGGCGGCGAGGCGGTTCACGTAGTTGTCTGCCTTAACCGCTATGGACTTCCCCTCCTTGTTCTTGAGGTGCCGGTAGGTCCCCCGGCTGTCTCGCCATAGATGAGCCGCCAGATCCCGCAGTAGGTCCCGGCAACTCCACATGGCCTGCCGCCAACGCTCCGGTTCATCCGATTCGAGCCCCGCCCTGATCGCATCCAGGTGGCCGTGCAGCCCCAGCCAACCCAGCGCCTCGTCGACCTGATTGCGGTAGTCGCGCCACATGTCGGCAACGGCGTCGCCGAATCGCAAGACGGTATAGCCGTGCGAGGCATAGTCAAATACCGCGTTCTCCAGCAGTTGCACGATCCTTGCGACAGACTCCTTGGGCACCACCACCACCTCCTCGACCGGGATCTCCTGATCCCACGAGCGCAGATACCGCGTGTCTTCCTTACCAGTGGACGTAACAAAGCCTGTAACGGAGGCTGCCAGAAGTCGTTCGACTCCGTCTCTAATATCACAAGAGGTCGGCGTTTTGGTCGGCTTGTCATCAAACTGCTTGGTGATGACCAGCTTGGCGTTCGCGTCGAGCGTGTGAGCGCGCCAAGTACTGTAGGCCATAGCCCCCTGCCGGTATGGCGGCACAGCCTGGTCGAGGGTATATCCGTTCAACTCCGCGTTCAGCCGCGACAGATCATCGTTCCAGCCCAATATCCGCGCAGCGTGCGCACATTGACGAAGGCTTAGCTTCAGATCAACACCACCGCTGGTGAGGTTGCGCACCACCGCGTCAAAGATATTCAGTGCTTCTTCCTGTGGGGTGCTCACGCATGCATTATAGCAGGAACCGTCCCCCTATTTGCCCCCTCCCCTGCCGCCGCCTACAATAGACTCGGCGGCACGTAAGATGTCCCTCCGACGCATTCTCTCCCGTGGCCAGATTCGGCGGCGCGTCAAGGAGTTGGCGGCCCACATCCAGGCCGACTACTCCGGCCAGCGCCCCGTGTTCGTCTGCGTGCTCAAGGGGGCCTTCGTCTTCCTGGCCGACCTGATGCGCCAGGTTGGCCTGCCGCTGGAGGTGGACTTCATAGCGGCATCGAGCTACGGCATGAGCAAGACTAGCAAGGGCCAGATCAGCGTCCTCAAGGACGTCACCGCCGACATCGCCGGCCGCCACGTCATCCTGGTGGACGATATCATCGACAGCGGCCTCACCCTCCAGCACCTGCGCGACCACCTTACCAGCCGCCAGCCGGCCAGCCTGCGAGTGTGCGCCCTGCTGGCCCGCGAGCGGGTTCTGGCAGCGGGCACGCGCATCGACTACCTGGGCTTTCCCGTGCCCGAGGGCTTCGTGGTGGGCTACGGCATCGACTACGCCGAGCAGCATCGTGAGCTGCCGGACATCTACGTGATAGAGAATGAGTAGCGCAGGCCTAGAGCAACTCATCGCCGTCGCCCGTGGCGACGCCCCCGGCGACCTGCTGCTGGCCAACGGGCGCATCGTCAACGTCTTCACCTCCGAGATCGAGGAGGGCGATGTCGTCCTCTGCGAGGGCCGGATCGCCGGCATCTCCGCCAAAGGCGGATCCGCCTCTGGCGGAGGCCCTGGCTACCGCGCGCGAGAGACGGTGGACCTCCGCGGCGCCTATATTCTGCCGGGCTTCATCAACGGCCACACCCACATCGAGAGCTCCATGCTCAGCATCGGCCAGTACGCGCGGGCGGTGGTGGCTCGCGGCACCACCTCCGTCGTCACCGACCTGCACGAGCTGGCCAACGTGGCCGGCCTGTGGGCCCTGCGCCGTCTCCTCCGCGATGCCTCTCGTCTGCCCCTGGACGTCTTCCTGATGGCGCCCTCCTGCGTGCCGGCCACGAATCTGGAGACGGCCGGCGCCTCCCTGGATGCCAAAGCCGTTGCCGCTGCCCTGCGCTGGCAGAACACCCTCGGCCTGGGCGAGGTGATGAACTTCCCCGGCGTTGTATCCGGCGACTCCCACTGTCTGGACAAGGTCCGCGCCGCCAAGGGCAGACCCATCGATGGCCATGCCCCCGGCCTGATGGGCAAGGGCCTCAACGCCTATCTGGCCGCCGGCCCTCGCTCCGACCACGAGTCGACCAGCCTGGCGGAGGGGCGCGACAAGCTGCGGCGGGGCATCCATCTGATGATCCGCGAGGGTACCAGCGAGAAGAACCTGGAAGAGCTCCTGCCCCTGGTTACCGACGATACCTACCCCCGCTGCCTGCTGGTCGTCGATGACCGCTCCTGCAAGGACCTTCTCCACGACGGCGACATCGACGCCGTAGTGCGCAAGGCGATTCGCCTCGGCCTGAACCCGATACGGGCCATCCAGCTTGCCACCATCAATCCCGCCACCTACTTCGGCCTCAGCGACCGCGGGGCCATCGCGCCGGGGCACGTAGCCAATCTCGTCGTCGCCGACGACCTGTCGGACCTTCAGCCGCGGCAGGTGTACTACGGCGGCCGCCTGGTGGCCAGCGACGGCCGCGCCTTGTTCTCGGCTGCCCTTCCCATTCCGCGGCGGCTCATGCGCACCTTCAACATCGCCCCCTTCGGCGAGGACGCCTTCGCCCTGCGGGCGTCCGAGCGCCGCCTGCCGGTCATCGGGATCGTCGCAGGGCAGATCATCACCAGGAAGCTGATAGAGGAGGTAAGAGTGGAAGAAGGCCGCGTGCTCGCCGACAGCGAACGCGATATCCTCAAGCTAGCGGTGGTGGAGCGCCACCGGGCAACGGGCAACATCGGCCTGGGGCTGGTGAGAGGCTTCGACCTCAAGCGAGGGGCCCTGGCCTCCTCCTTCGCCCACGATTCGCACAATGTGATCGTGGTGGGCACCAATGATCGTGACATGTACGTCGCCGTCCGTGAGGTGGAGCGGATGCAGGGCGGCCTGACGGTGGTGGCCGAAGGGCAGGTGCTGGCTTCCCTGGCGCTGCCCCTGGCCGGCCTCATGTCGCCCGAGCCGCTGGAGACGGTCGCAGCCCAACTGGAGGCGGTAGAAGGGGCCGCCGCCTCGCTGGGGGCCAGCGTGCCCGCTCCCTTCGCCGTTCTCTCCTTCCTGGCCCTGCCGGTCATCCCCGAACTCAAGCTCACCGATAAGGGCCTGGTGGACGTGGAGAATGCCTCCTTCGTGGATTTCATAAGGGTTGAGGTATGAGCACTTCTACACAGCAGTTCGACTACATCATCATTGGCTCCGGCATCGCCGGCCTCTATGCCGCCCTCAAGGCTCGCGAGCACGGCAGCGTCCTGGTGCTGACCAAGAGCTCCATCGACGAGTGCAACACTCGCTATGCTCAGGGAGGCATAGCCGCCCCCATCGGCGAGGGCGATTCGCCCCAACTCCACCTGGAGGACACCCTCCGTGCTGGTGCCGGCTTGGTGGACAGCGAGGCCGCCCGCATCCTCACCGATGAGGCCGCCGACCGCATTGCCGACCTGGTGAGCTTCGGCGTCCCCTTCGACACCCTGGACGGGGAGATAACCATGGGCCGAGAGGGAGCCCACAGCCTGCCCCGCATCCTCCATGCCGGCGGCGACGCCACCGGCGCCCACATCGAGCTCACCCTCAGCAGCGTGGCCAAGCTAGCCCGCATCACCATCCTCGAGCACTGCCTGGTGGCCAGCCTGCACGTCGTGGACGGCGCCATCGAAGGTGTTGAGGCGCTCGACTGCCGCACCAACACCCGGCTCGACTTCTCTTGTCGTGTTTTCATCCTGGCCACCGGCGGCGCTGGCCAGCTATACAAGATCAGTACCAACCCCACGGTTACCACCGGCGACGGCGCCGCCCTGGCCTACCGGGCGGGCGCCGAGGTGATGGACATGGAGTTCTTCCAGTTCCATCCCACCGCCCTGCGGATGCCCGGCGTCCAGCCCTTCCTTATCTCTGAGGCGGTGCGGGGCGAAGGGGGATTCCTCCGCAATGCCCAAGGACGGACCTTCATGACCGACTACGATCCGGCGGCCGAGCTCGCCCCGCGCGACGTGGTAGCACGAGCCATCTTGACGGAGATGAATAAGGCCGGCACCGACCACGTCTACCTGGATGTGACCCACCTGCCGTCGTCCAGGGTGACATCTCGCTTCCCCCAGATCTACCGCTTCTGCCTCGACCACGGCCTGAACATCACCACCGACCGCATCCCCGTCTCACCGGCCGCCCACTACACGATGGGCGGCGTGCGCACCAACACCTGGGGCGAGACCAACATCCGCGGCCTATACGCCTGCGGCGAGGCCGCCTGCACCGGCGTTCACGGAGCTAACCGCCTGGCCAGCAACTCCCTCCTGGAGACCATCGTCTTCGCCAAGCGGGTGATCCAGCGAAGCCTTCTGAAGGAACTCAAAGTGAACGAGGCCAGCGCTGAGGCCGTCTCCCTGAGCAAGCCAGTGGCAGCCGATGTCCCTCCCCTGGACCTGGGGGCGTTGCAATCGCTCATGTGGGACAAGGTGGGCATCGTCCGCGACGGCCGTTCGCTGGCCGAGGCCAAGGCCGTTATCTCCGCCTGGCAGGCCTCTTTCGGCGAACCCACCGATCGTCCTTCGCACGAGCTGGCCAACCTGCTTCTCTGCGCCCGCCTAGTGACAGAGGGAGCGCTCATGCGTAAGGAGAGTCGGGGCGCGCACTACCGCTCCGACTTCCCGGAGCGGTCCCAAGCGTGGCACCACCACATCGTCTTTCGTCGCCATGGCTAAGGAAGCCGTCCCCAAGCTCCCCCAGACCCACCTGCGCCGCCTGGCCAAGAGCGCCCTCGAAGAGGACCAGGCCGGGCAGGACGTGACCACCGCTGCCCTGGTGCCGCCAGAGCAGAAGGGGAGCGGCGTCATCATCGCCAGGGAGGAGGGAGTGCTGGCCGGCCTGCCTATGGCCGAAGCGGTGTTCAAGGCGGTCGACCCCTCCCTGCAGTGGCGGCCGCTGGCGGCCGAAGGAAGCCGCCTGTCGCCAGAGCAGGAAGTAGCTCGCATCGAAGGCCCCCTGGCCGCCATCCTGCGAGGCGAGCGGGTAGCTCTCAACTACCTGACCCATCTCTCGAGCGTCGCCACCGCTACCGCCCGCCTGGTGGCAGCCATCGCTGGCCTGCCTGTGACCATCCGCGATACCCGCAAGACCACCCCCGGCCTGCGCACGCTGGAGAAGTACGCTGTGCGGGTAGGCGGCGGCCAGAACCACCGCCTCACCCTGGCCGACGCCATCCTCATCAAGGACAACCACCTGGCCGCCCTACGCGCCCGCGGCCTGGGCATCGCCGAGGCCCTGCGCCTGGCCCGCCAGGAAGCGCCGCCGGGGATGAGGGTGCAGATCGAAGTCACCACTGCCGATGAAGCCCGCCAGGCCCTGGAGGCAGGAGCAGGGGATCTCCTTCTGGACAACATGCCCCCCGAGGATATGCGAAGGGTGGTAGAGATGGCGCAGGGCCGAGCCGTCCTCGAGGCGTCAGGTCGCATCAACCTGGAGAACGTGCGACGGGTGGCGGAGACAGGCGTCGACTACATATCCGTGGGGGCCATCACCCACTCGGCCAGGGCCCTGGACATGACCCTGCAGGTGGCGGCATCATAACCGCTGTTCTCTACGCCCCTCATCATGGGGCTCCCGCTCATGGTGAGCCCCGTCGAACCATGAGTGGGGCTACGCTCGCCCTTCGACAGGCTCAGGACGAGCGGGTTTAGAGCGACCTACGAGTAGCCTGGCCGCTGCCGAGCCTAATTAACCGCTGGCCGACACCGCCAGTCACCGGCCTCACTCGTAGATCACCACCCGCGTGCCGATGCTGGCGAAGTCCCAGAAGAACTTGGCGTCACTGTAGCCCAGGCCTACGCAGCCGTGGCTGGACGGAATGTTGCCGAAGTAGCTTTGAGGACGCCAGTAGTTATAGTGCAGCGTAATGCCGCTGTAGACGTACTGGGTGTACAGGACATTGTCTACATACCAGCCATCGGGGGAGTCTATAGGGATGCCAAGAGCGACGGAGTCCATAGTCTCGTTTTCGACCCGCTGATAGATGCGGAAGTCACCGGTGGGCGTCTCCCAGCCGGGCATCCCCGTCGTCACCAGGGCAACCCGCACCGGTTGGGCGCCAACAAAGGCCACCGCCCGCTGGGTGGTCAGGTTGACGGCGATCCAGCGCTCGTCATCGCCAAAGGCGACGCCCGCAGGCGGGGTAGCCGTCGCCAGCTCCTGCGCCCCGAGCTCCTCCAGCGTTGGCGGCGGGGGGGCAGGCTCCGGCGTCGGCTGTTCTGCCCTCTCCTCCAGCAGCCGCAGGAAGGGCTGATACAGCTCTGACACGTCGAGGGCCGCAGGCTTGGGCGCGACAACAGACACCCTCATGCCGGGCGTTGAGTCCGCCGAGGCATCGTCGCCCGCGGTGACAAGCCTCCCCAACCGGAGCGACCCCAGGCTCACCAGAGCCAGAAGCTCCAGCATCAGAAGGCTCAGGAGGAAAAGGCGCGAAAGCTTGAAAGAAGTCAAATCAAGGCCAGTATATGCCTGGAGGGAAAGCCCGTCTAGCGTCTTCGGGGACGCTCCAACTCCGCGCTATCGAGAAGGATGGTCACCGGCCCCTGATTGTGGATCTCCACCAGCATGCGGGCCCCAAAGCGGCCCATCCCCACGTCGATGCCTGCTTCCCGCAGAGCCGCCGCAAACGCCTCCACCAGCGGTTCAGCCTCCTCTGGCGGCGCCGCCCGGTTGAAGCTGGGCCGCCTCCCCTTGCGGGTGTCGGCCAAAAGGGTGAACTGGCTCACGACCAGGGCCTCACCCGCCACATCCAGGAGGGATAAATTGAAACGGCCGGCGGCATCGGAGAAGATGCGCAGTTCGGCCGTCTTTCTGGCTAGCCTGTGGGCGTCCTCGACGGTGTCCCCCGCAGCCACTCCCAGCAGCACCACCAACCCCTGCCCTATCTCCGCCAGCCGCTCCCCGGCCACTGTCACCGAGGCACGGCTGACTCGCTGGATGACCGCTCGCACCGCCGCCTACTTCTTGGCGGAGACCTCTGATGTCCCTTCAGGCGACGGCTTCTCCTCCTTGGTCTCCTTCTCAGCGGATTCCCACTCGTGACTCTTGCGGTTATCGGTAACGTAGAAGCCGGGCCCTTTGAACACAATGCCGGGGGCATGGAGAAGCCGCCGCGCCAGCCCGCCGCACAGGGGGCATGCCTGCTCCACCGGGGCGTCGAATCCTTCCCTCTTCTCGTATTGATGTTGACACTGGCCGCACTGGTACTCGTAGATGGGCAAGGCAAACCTCCTGTTGGCGCGGAAATCCAAATAAAATGCTACAGGAACGGCGCCTTTGGAGCAAGAACCTGGCATCTGCGGCGAGCAGCGCTGCCCGTATCCCTCTATCGGATGCCTTGACCCTCCTGAGAGGCTGTGATAGTATCGCCAGCGCGAGTCGGTTTCGGGAAGCGGGAGGGTTTCGGCCCTCCCTTTTTCGCAAAGAATAGGCGCTGGTGGCTTCGATGACCGAGCAGGAGGGGCTCCGGACAGCTCTGGCCAAGGCCAACCGGCGAGTGATGACTCAGGCGGCGAGGGGGGCACCTTTTCTCCATGACTGAGAGCCCGATCCTGGCGAAAGAGGAGCTCAGTCGGGCCGCCCTCGGGCGCGACGCCGCTGTAGCCATCGGCGTGTTCGATGGCGTGCATCGAGGCCATCGCTATCTCATCGGCCGGCTGGTGGAGCGAGGGCACCAGGATGACCTGGCCACCATGGTGGTCACCTTTCATCCCCATCCTCGTCTGGTGGTTCAGCCTCAGACCGCCCTCACCTACCTTTGCGGCTTAGAGGAGCGCATCGAGCTTCTGCGAGAGCTGGGAGTGGATAGCGTGGCCATCCTCTCATTTACCTCCGAGTTGGCCCAGCTCTCGGCCCGCGAGTTCGTGTCGCTGCTGGTGGAGGAGCTGCGGATGAAGCTGCTGGTGGTGGGCAGCGATTTCGCCCTCGGGCGTGGCCGCGAGGCGGATGCCCGGGCCCTGGAGGTCATAGGGCGGGAGATGGGCTTCGCCGTGGAGGAGGTAGCTCTCCTGGCGGCCGGTGGGGAGAAGGTAGGCTCCTCCGCCACACGCCTGGCCCTGGCCCGAGGCGACATGGAGACGGTGGCCAGCCTGCTGGGCCGTCCCTTCTCCCTGCGAGGGCCCATCGTTCGGGGTGCCGAGCGAGGCAAGTCGCTGGGCTTCCCTACCGCCAACATCGCCCTCGGCCTCGACCGTGCCCTGCCCGCCTTCGGGGTCTACGTCACCCGCGCCTATGTGGGCGGCGGCGCCTACCCCGCTGTGACCAACATCGGCCTGCGCCCCACCTTTGGCGAGGACAAGACGACCGTCGAGACATACATTCTGAACATCGAGGGCGAGCTGCATGGCCAGGAGCTGCGCATCGAGCTCTTGCACCGCCTGCGGGGGGAGATGCGCTTTCCTAACGCGGACGCTCTCAAGGAGCAGATCGAAAAGGACATCGCCGCCGCTAGGACCTACCTGTCATGAGCAAGGCTACTGTCAGGGTTCCCAAAGACGCCGAACTGCGTTGGATACTCCGCCGCGCCGTGGCGGAGGCCATCCCTGAGGACGAGTTCGTGGAGGCCCTCGGGTCCGGCCGCCGCCTTCGCCTGAAGATGGGCTTTGACCCCAGTGCCCCCGACCTCACCCTGGGGCACGCCGTCGGCCTGCGCAAGCTGCGCCAGCTCCAGGAGCTGGGCCACCAGGTGGTGGTCATCGTCGGCGACTGGACGGCTCGCATCGGCGACCCCAGCGGCCAGTCGCAGACGCGCCCCATGCTCACCGCCGAGGAGGTCAAAGCCAACGCCGAGACCTACCTGCGCCAGTTCTTCATGGTGGTGGACAGGGAGCGCACCGAGATCCGCTGGCAAAGCGAGTGGTTCGACAAGTTCGACCTGGAGACAGTGGTGCGCCTGGCCGCTCGCTTTACCGTGGCCCAGATGCTCCAGCGGCAGGAGTACTCTGAGCGGTTCGCCGCTCACAAGCCCATCGGCCTCCACGAGTTCCTCTACCCCCTGCTCCAGGCTTACGACTCGGTGGCCATCGAGGCCGACGTAGAGGTCGGGGGCACCGATCAGAAGTTCAACCTGCTGGTGGCCCGCGACCTCCAGGCGATGATGGGCCAGCGGCCGCAGCAGTGCTTCCTGGTGCCCCTGCTGGTCGGCACCGACGGCACGATGAAGATGAGCAAGAGCCTGGGCAACTACATCGCCCTGGAAGACCCGCCCCAGGAGATGTACGGCAAGGTGATGTCGCTGCCCGACGACGTGATGATGGACTACTACGAGCTGGTGACCGATGTCCCCGACAAGGAGGTGGCAGAGATAGGGGAGGCCCTACGCACGCGCTCGGTGAACCCGATGGAGCTGAAGATGCGGCTGGCGCGGGAGATCGTGAGCCAGTTCCACAGCGAGGAGGCGGCGCGGGCGGCCGAGGAGGAGTTCACGCGGGTGTTCCGGGAACGCGAGCTGCCGGAGGAGCCGGAGACTTTTCCTTTTTCGTTCAGTCAGGCGCTTTCTCGTCATCCGACCTATTTAGACACAGGGCAGCGCGTGGAGCGAGGGTACAGTCTTCCCCGCCTCCTGTGGGAGGCAGCCGTCGTTCAGAGCACTTCCGAGGCCCGAAGGCTGATCAGAGAAGGCGCGGTTGAGGTCAACGGGAAGCCGCACGCCGCCCCGTTTGTGATCCTCGAGGACGGCATGATCATCCGGGCAGGCAAGCGGCGCTTCCTCCGCATCGTGGACGCCGACAAGCAGTCGCAGCCGTAGCTGCAGGGCTTCAACGTTGCCCACCGTCATTCTGAGCGCAGCGAAGAATCTAGACCCTTCGCTGCGCTCAGGGTGACGGCCTTGGGGGCTTTCGAATCCTAGGGGGAAGAAATGACCAAGGCCATCGTTCTCGTCTTCACCAACTGCGCAGACCCCGCGCGGGAGAAAGAGTTCAACGAGTGGTACGACAACACCCACGCGCCGGACGTCCTGGAGACGCCAGGCTTCCTGAGCTGCACCCGCTATGAGATGATTGGCGACCCCGGCCCGGGGCAGGGAAAGTTCCTGGCTATCTACGAGGTCGAGAGCGATGACCTGCCGTCCACCATGGCTGGCCTCCAGCAGAGGGTGGCCCAGTTGGCCGCTCAGGGGCGGATAATCGACTGCATCCGCGTGGTCTCGTTCACGTCCTGGCGGGAGCTCAGTCGGCGCTAGGCCCACGGCATTCCCGGCCGGGTGTCAGATAGGGAACTCTCGGCACTGGCACGGCGGCAAACGATAGTGGCGGTGCGGCCCCGGCCCACTGCCTCGTGAGCGAAGGCTGGAGAGGAGGTTCACCAATGGGAGAGACCACGCCAGTTCGACGGCGTCCGGGCAGGCTGGCTCGCCTCTTCGCGCGGACGCATGCGCTCCTCTACCGGTTCGGCATCGGGCGGTTGCTGGTGCCACGGACGTTGCTGCTGACCACGAGGGGCCGTCGCAGCGGCAAGCCGCGCGTGACGCCCCTGGTCTATGAACCGGAGGGCGATACCTTCTACGTCCTCTCGGTGGGCGGGACACGTGCCGACTGGTACCGCAACCTGCTGGCTCAGCCCGAGGTCACCGTCCGGGTCGGCCGGCGGCGCCTTGCGGCCATAGCGACGCCGGTGCTCGACGCGCACGAGAAGGCGCGCATCCTCCGCTTGTGCGTTCAGCGCTCCGCCTGGGGCGCGGAGCGCTTCTATCGCATCCCGCGAGGGGCCTCGGATGAGGAACTGCTGGAGTTGGCGCTCCAGCGAGCGGTGGTGGCGGTGCGACCCCGCCCCTCCTAGCCCTTTTTCTCCTTCTCGGCCTGCTCGATGATCCGCTGGACGACGTGAGCGGGGACCTCTTCGTAGTGGCTAAACTGCATAGAGTAGCTGCCCCGACCTTGAGTCATCGAGCGTAAGTCGGCGGCGTAGTGCTGTACCTCGGCCAGGGGCGCCTGGGCCTCGATCACCGTCCGGGTGCCCTCGGGCGTCATCCCCATCACCTTGGCCCGCTTGCCGTTGAGGTCGCTAATAACGTCCCCCGTATTGGCTTCGGGCACCGCGACCTGCAGGTTCATTATCGGCTCTAGGAGCGCCGGCTGACCATCCTGGGCCCCTTTCTTGAGGGCGGCGGCGGCGGCGATCTTGAAGGCGATGTCTGAAGAGTCCACCGGGTGGTCCTTGCCGTCGAACAGGGTGGCCTTCATGTCGATCAGGGGATAGCGGGCCAGCACTCCTTCTTGCATGGCCTCCACCACGCCCTTCTCCACCGACGATATGTACTGCCTGGGCACCACGCCCCCGACAATGCGGTTGGTGAACTCGAAGCCACTGCCACGCGGCAAGGGCTCCAGCTGGATGGCTACGCGGGCGTACTGGCCATGGCCGCCGGTCTGCTTCTTGTGGGTGTACTCGGCTGAGGAAGTGGCGGTGATGGTCTCCTTGTAGGGCACCTTGGGGGTGGTCATCTCCAGGTCCACGCCGAACTTGCGGCGTATCTTCTCTACTGCCACCTCTACGTGGGAATCGCCCAGGCCGGATATGATCGTCTCGTTGGTGTCCTTGCTGCGGGTGACCCGCAGGGTGGGGTCCTCCTCGGCGATGCGGGAGAGGGCGCTACCCATCTTGTCCAGGTCGGCCTTGCTCTTGGGGTGGACCGCGCCGCTGAAGGCCGGCTCGGGGAAGGAGATGCCCGGCAGGATGAAGGACTTCTCGCGCGTCGCCAGTGTATCGCCGGTGCTGGTCTCGGTCAGCTTGGCCACGGCGCCGAGGTCGCCGGCCACCACCTGGCTCACCTGCTCCTGGCTCTTGCCTCGGATGAGATACAGGGGCCCGATGCGCTCGGCGCTGCCCTTGTTAGCGTTCCAGGCCTGCGAATCGGCTTTGAGGGTGCCGGAATAGACGCGGAAGTAGGTCAGGCGACCGACGTAGGGGTCGGCCGTAGTCTTGAACACCAGGGCAGCCAGGGGGCCCTTGGCGTCGGCCTGGAAGGACTCGCCGTCCTGCACCGCCACTGCCATATCCGCCGGCGAGGGCAGGTAGCTGCAGAGGGCATCCATAAGCAGGGTCACCGCTACGTTCTTGGTGGCCGAGCCGGCAAGCACCGGAATGAGGGAGCCGCTGCTGACCCCCGTCCTCAGACCCCGTCGTAGCTCCTCCTCGCTGAGTTCTTCGCCCTCCAGGTACTTGGTGATGAGGGCATCGTCGGTCTCGGCGGCCGCTTCCACCAGCTTCTCCCGCAGGCTGGTCGCCTGTTCCAGGAACTCCTTGGGCACCTCTTGGGTTTCACCCTTCTCGCCCACATAGGCCTTCATGGCGAGAATGTCGATCACGCCCCTGAAGTCGGCCTGGGCACCCAGGGGTAGCTGGAAGGCCACGCACTTCTGGCCGTACATCCCTTGAAGCTGGGCCAGAGTTTGGTGAAAGTCAGCGTTCTCTCGCTCCATGCGGTTGATGAACACCAGACGGGGGAGGTTGTGCTCGTCGGCGTAGGCCCAGGCGTACTCGCTGCCAACCTGCACGCCGGAGGCGCCGCAGATCACGATGACGGCGGCATCGGCGGCCCGCACGGCACACTTCACCTCGCCCACGAAGTCGGCGTAGCCAGGGGTGTCGAGGATGTTGAGCTTGTTGCCCTGCCACTCGCAGGGCAGGACCGACAGATTGACGCTGAAGCTGCGGCGGATCTCATCGGGGTCGAAGTCGGAGGTGGTGGTGCCATCGTCCACACGGCCCAGACGGTTGATGGCCTTGGCGTTGAACAACATCGCCTCCGAGAGCGATGTCTTGCCGGTGCTGCCGTGACCGATGAGAGCCACATTGCGAATGTCGTCGGTGGCGTATTCCTTCATGGGGACATTCTCCCTTCTGGCGTCCAGAGGCGATTGTAGCGCAAGGGGTGCTGGGACGGCAAGGTGGGGGACGACGTCCTAGCCGCTGAGGGCGAAGTCTTTGATGCGCAGCTCCAGGGCATCGTCGCCCCGCCGCTCGTTGGCCAGGGAGTAGACCACGTCCACTCGCTGGCCGGCCTCCACCGCCCGTTCGCCCATGCCGAAGGCGATAGCCGGCCAGGTGACAGGGCCATCCTTCAGCTTCAGGCGCAGGTGCTGGCCGTTATTGCCCAGCAGGCGTGTCTCCGCCACGGAGACGCCGTGGCTGAGGAAAGTGGGCTCGGGGTTGCCCTGGCCGTGGGGCTGGAAGCGCTGAAGCCAGCGGATGTCCTCGCCTCGCAGGCGGCCGAGGGGCAGCTCAGCGTCGATAGCCAGCGCCGGTGAAAGCTCCGCCCCCGCAAGCTCGCTGGCGGCCTGCTCCAGCAGGCCCTTCTTGAGGGCGGGCAGGTTGTCGTTGGCTACGGTGAAGCCAGCAGCGCGAGGGTGGCCGCCGTGGCGCACCAGCAGATGGGCCTGGCGGCCCAGGGCGTCCATGATGTCGAATTCGGGGATGCTGCGGCAGCTTCCCCGGCTCTCGCTTTCGCCTCTCTGGCAGACGATGGCGGGCCGGTAGCGCTCGTCGACCAGCCTGCTGGCGACCAGCCCCACAATGCCCTCGGAGATGTCCGGATGGTCGATGAAAATGAGAGGCGCTTGGGCGTCCTCGGCGGTCAGCAGCTCGGCCGCCGTAGCGAGGGCCTGCTCAGTCTGGCGCTGTCGCTCCTGGTTGAGAGCGTTGAGCTCACGGGCAACCTGGTCCGCCTCGCCGTCGTCCTGCGTCAGGAGGAGGCGAAGGCTTAGCTCGGCGTGGGCCAGGCGACCGGCGGCGTTGAGGCGAGGGCTCAGGGCGTAGGCGATGGCCTCGCTGTCCACACCCTGGGACCGCACTCCGGCCGCCGCGATGAGGGCACGCAGGCCGGGCCGCTCCGCCCTGGCGATGGCTGCCAGGCCCTTCTTCACCAGATAGCGATTCTCCCCCACTAGAGGAGCCAGGTCGGCCACCGTGCCGATGGCCACCAGGTCGAGGAAGCCCTGGGGCTGCCAGGGGCGCCCCAGGGCCTGGTAGAGGGCGGCCATGGCCTTGTAGCTCACCCCCACCGCCGCCAGCTCCCGATAGGGGCTGTCCTGGCCTGCCTCTGGCAGAAGCTTGGGGTTGACCAGGGCCACGGCCGACGGCAGCTCTGGCGGGATGGTGTGGTGGTCCAGGATGATGACATCCATGCCCAGGCGACGGGCGTGCTCCACCTCTTCGACTGAGCTGGTGCCACAGTCGGCGGCCAGCAGCAGGCTGGCCCCCCGCTCGCGAAGGCTGGTGATGGCGCCCACGTTCAGCCCGTAGCCTTCACCGAAACGATTGGGGATGTAGGTGATGGCCCTCGCTCCCAGCTCCCCCAGCGCTTCGGTGAGGAGAGCGGCTGCTGTCACCCCGTCCACGTCGAAGTCGCCGAAGACGGCGATGCCCTCGCCGCCGGAGATGGCCGCCGAGAGTCGTTCCACCGCTCCCTCCACGCCCGGCAGGAGACGGGGGTCGTGTTCCGGCCGGGGCTCCAGAAAAAGGAAGCGGGCGGCCTCATCCTCGCTGCGCACACCTCGATGGTAGAGGATGTGCTGGATCAGCGGAGGGAAAGGGCTGTCGGCCAGGGCCGGGGCCCGGGGACGGACTAGCCAGCGCCTGCGGGATTCCATCCTAGCGGCCGCTCAGCTCTTTGATTACCTGGGGCAGCGCCGGCAGGAGGTCGCCAGCCAGAAGGCCGGCGTCCCCCAGTTCTCCCCACACCCTCTCGCCCGCCCGTCCGTGCAGGTAGACGGCCAGGGCAGCGGCATCGAAGGGCTCCAAACCCTGGGCGATCAGCCCGACGATGGCCCCCGCCAGGACATCGCCGGTGCCGCCCGAGGCCAGGGCGGGGTTGGCGAAGGGGC